>JAFYKS010000332.1 GCA_017537495.1 Bacillota bacterium
GGCCGTACCTACTACAAACTGCTGCGAAAAATCGCCATGGAAGGCATGGCAGACGGCACCTTCCGGGATGATTTCACCGTAAGCGACATCACCCGTGCCTACGCCATGTTCGAACGCGGGCTGATGTATGACTGGTGCATCGGCGCAGGGAACTATTCCCTCTGCCAGTACGCACAGACCATGATGCCATTATTTTTAAAAGGATTCTGCAAAGAGGACAAGTAAATGAATAAAACAGGTTTTGGATTTTCCAGACTTCCGCTGACCGACGCGGACGACAATAAAGCTATCGATATCGCCCAGGTGTGCCAGCTGACAGACGAATACATCGCTGCCGGCGGTGTATATTTTGACACTGCATATACCTACCACGGAGGCTGCAGCGAAACAGCCATCCGTGAATGCCTGGTAAAGCGCTATCCCCGCAATTCTTTCATCCTCAGCGATAAGCTGCCCACCAGCAAACTGAAAAGCAGGGAAGACTGTCAGAAGTACTTCGATGAAATGACAGAACGCTGCGGCGTGGATTACTTCGACGTATTCATGGTTCACTGGCTCAATGCAGAATACTATGAAAAAGCGAAAGAGTACGGTGCCTTCGAATTCGTCAAAGACTTAAAAGACCGCGGTATCGCAAAACGTATCGGTTTCTCCTGCCATGATACTGCTGACATGCTGGACCGTATCCTCACAGACCATCCGGAAATTGATGTAGTCCTCATGCAGATTAACTACCTGGACTGGGAAAGCCCGTTCATTCAGAGCCGCCTCTGCTACGAAACAGCACTGAAACATGGAAAAGACATCTGGGTTATGGAACCGGTGAAAGGGGGCACCCTGGCACAGCTGCCGGAAGAAGCAGAAGCCATCTTCCGTTCAATCCGTCCTGACGACGAACCGGCACGCTGGGCGCTGCGTTTCGTACAGTCCCTGCCTGGAGTGAAGCTTTGTCTCTCCGGTATGAACACTTCTTCTCAGATCCAGCAAAACATGTCCGATATGGATCCGATGACCGAAGAAGAGCTGGCTGCATGCCGCAAGGTTGCTGAAATGCTCAGTTCCGGCACTGCAATCCCTTGTACCGCCTGCAATTACTGCATCGACAGCTGCCCGAAGAATATTCCGATTCCGGAATACTTCAAGATGTATAACGAATACAGCCGCTGCCCGAAGGAAGACTGGAAGATAAATCCTGTCTATATGCAGATGGCTCAGCGCGGCTTCGGCAAAGCTTCCGACTGCATCTCCTGCGGCAAGTGCGAAAAGATGTGTCCGCAGAAAATCGAAATCCGCCACTGGCTGGGAGAAGTCAAAGACGCTCTGGAGTGGTAAATTATACGAATAAAAAAACAGAGGTCCGCAATAGAACAGACCTCTGTTTTTCATGTATAAAGCTCACACAATTCAGTATTTGCCGGATGCCTGCGGTGTATATCTGGCTGTCCGGTTGGCCTTGTTTGACCACTTGGTGTAATATTTTTTTCCATCGATAACCCGAACGCCCCGTACCTTGTAATAGTAACGGGTACCCACTTTCAGGTTCTTACTGTTTGTGTAACTGGTCGCTTTGCCGGTTTTCGTCGTGTAAATCGGTTTCGTACCGTAACCGCTGTTTCGTTTGGTGGAGCGGAAAATCTGATAATAGTCAACCTTGTATCCCGCTGACTTTTTCCAGTTTACGCGAATCTTTGTTCCCACCACATTAACTGTGCTGGCTTTGATGGTGGTGGCCTTTATCCCTGCGATCAGCTTTTCTTTGGAAACGGAAGTTCCCGAAGAAGATCCTGTGCCGGACTCTGTATTTCCAGAAGAGATATATTTGCTGATATCTGCAGTCTCACCTATCTTTGAAAATACAACCACGATTTTCGAATCGCAAGTGAGACGAAGTTTGTTTACCTGCCCCAGATCTTTTCCATTTACAATCACCGCCTGAACATAATAGCCCTCTTCAGCACCAATTGTTAAAAGGTTTGTTTCTTCCAGATCGACGAATCCATGTGCCCCATTTACCATGGTAACATCATGTTCGTACTCATGGGCATCGTAACGAACTGAAATACGTGTATCCCCCTGAATATTTGACAATGTATACTCGTTGGCTCCCGTCTGCTTCACTGTACAGTTTGCAGCTTCCACTTTATGCACTTCATATCCTTCTGCCACATCGACAGTAAATACTGCACTTCCGCCTTTTTCTATCCGATATTTTTCCGATGATTGGTCCTCATAAACCGTCCCCGAAGCTGCAGTGGCAGTTTCATTGAAAGTTACCCTGCAGTACTCATCCTTATGAGTGCCATATACGCGATTAATCTCTGCAGTTTTTTCCAGCAGATAATATCCTTTTACGTCCATCACCGGACTCGTAAGACGTACACCGTCCACTGGAGCCCACACCATAACCAGTGGTTCTCCTGTTATCTTATCCGCAGAATCAACGCCTTCAATCTTTATCCCACTTTGAAAATCGTAGCCCAACGACGTCACACCCCGGTAGGTTTCAGTATATCGGTGGTTTCCACTCATCCAGGTTACATTTGCCCAAGTGAAATAATAATTGAAACTGTCCCCCTTATTATACAGCTTAATGATATCTGCTGACGTTTTGCATTCTACAGACACTGGCTTTCCATACTGGATACAGTAGGTATCAAAAGCTTCCGGAGCAGTTCCGGATGAACCATATCCGAAAAACATCAATTCCTCGCCTTCCCGGTCCGGGAACAGAAATGCCAGCTCATCTGTAAGTTTTACATCTCCCAAACCCATCGTATTCAGTCTGACAGGATTATCAAGTTTTACAGCTGGAAGGCCATCGCCCTCAGGTGTATTTTCTTTCAGCAAATCAAAGGTTTCCTTCTCACAATGTATTGTGGTTCTGCTGGCACTGAAAGTACGTGTAGCATCAGGGTTGTCATTATGTACACGGAAGATGAATCCGATATTTTCTTTAGCCGTACAGATAAAATCCGCATAATGTAATGAAACAGCAGCCCCTTCTACATAATCTGCCCGCAGAGTCCCACCTATCATAACATACCCGTTACCCTTCACCGCATCTACTGTACAGTTTTCATCAAGAAAAA
>JAFYKS010000333.1 GCA_017537495.1 Bacillota bacterium
TCCTCCTGATTTATAATGTCTTATCTGCATTCTAAAACACTGTGCTCTTTTTTTCAAGCAAAAAAGCCCCAGTGTGGGGCTTTCCGTATTTCATACGTTCTTTATTCTTCAGCTTCTGCCAGCTGTGCTGCTGCCGCATCTGCAACAGCTTCCAGGAACTTCTGCATAGTTTCGTCATCAGCTGCTGCCAGGCTGCCCCAGTCGCGTCCTTCGATATCCTTAGCCGGATTCAGGATGCTGCGAATCTTCAGTTCATCGAACTTTTCAGGCAGCGGACGGAGGATAATCAGTGCATGAAGCATGTGGTCATCATTGATAACTTCCAGTACATCCATTACATCAGTTTCATCGCAAGCTTCCGGGAAGATAAACTTTTCGATTGCTACAGCGAAAGCATTCCCTGCCACCTGCGCACGTTCTTCAAAAGCCTTCGCTTCTTCAGAATCTCCGATTCTAACGATTGCAACGGTCGGTGCCACACCGTTTTCCAGAATGGCATCTATTTTTTTCTGTAAATCCATTTGTCAGTCTCCTTAAAAAAATGATATTGCCATTCTACCACAATTTTCACCATTCGCCAACAGGTTATTTCTGATCCATCTCCGCCAGGTAAGATACAATCTGCCGTGTCAGCTGCATTCTGGTTGCAGGATAATCATGACCATCATCCAATTCCACATAGGAAACGTCGGCACCACGGTCTTTCATCTTTTCCATCAGTGGGAAAATATGTCCGTCAGCCGGTGTCAGCCCATCTCTGGTGCCGCCGATGAAGGCATACGGGATATCAGCGCTGAGATGATCTGCCGCATTGACAAAGAGCCATTCATCCGCATTGGCCGCCAGATTGTCCACGATATAAGTATCATGAGGAGTATTAAAGTACCCCTTGGTCTGGCTTTCCATCAGATTATCGCACTCTTCCGGGCGGTGAAGATATTTGAATGCCATGTCACACGGCGACAGGAGAACCGCACCGGCAGCAGGCAGGCCCTTCGCCATGGAATTCACCGCCGCAAACCCTCCAACGCTGTGACCGAAAAGATATAATCTTTCGGGGTCAATCCGGTATTCTGCAGCACGTTCTATGATACATTCTGCAACTGCAAGGGTGTCTTCAATAATATGTGTAAAGGAGTAATATCCATGTGCCCCCCAAACACCTCTGTAAGAGAACTGTACCACTGCCATCCCTGCCATACGCAGAGACTGAGCGATATCAAAGTTTCTCTCATTTCCCGGATATCCATGCAGCATGAGAACTACCGGACAAGTGCTTTCCATATCATCAAATGCAGGTATGTGAAGCCGCAGGAACAGCTTGCTTCCATGGCTTTCCATGATAATCGTATCGTTATATGGACGGACAAGAACATCCTGCTGCGGGTCGGTGAAGAGTTTTTCAGGGTAGATCATAGTGATACGCTCCTTCTTTTCAGTATGAGAATACAAAAAGTTTAACACAGGAGCTATTTCTTGTAAACTCTATTCACCATTCATTTTTCTGTTCGCATGCAATCAGTCTTCCAGTGCATTCTTTCTGCTGACTTCCACCTTTTCGTCGTAGCAGCCGAAGATTTGGTCCATAATGGTGCTGTCCGGCTTTGGCGTAATCATACTTACTGCAGGAACAATGATGAGAGAAAGAATCATGGCCGCTGCACCGCAGTTAATCGGACTTTCACAGACAGCCATACCCATCATGCCCAAAATCATGTTTCCGGTGGTGAGTCCCACACCGCAGGCAAAACTTGCCCAAACGGCTGCACGTGTCACTTTCTTCCAGTATAAGCTGTACAGGAATGGTCCCAGAAAGGCACCAGCCAGTGCACCCCAGGAAATACCCATCAGCTGCGCAATAAAGGTTACGGAAGACTTGTACTGAATCAGGGCGATTACTGCAGATAACATGATATATACAATTACGAAGCCCCTCATCGTAAGAACCGATTTCTTTTCATCCATCTTTTCCTTCACAGCTTCGTTTACCAGATCCAATGTCAGTACAGAACTGGATGTAAGTACCAGAGAGGACAGTGTGGACATGGATGCAGAAAGTACCAGCATTACTACGACAGCAATCAGCACATCCGGCAGCACGGAAAGCATGGACGGTACAATGGAATCATATATTGGGGTGCCGTTTGCAGGATTATATTCAATCACATCACCGAA
>JAFYKS010000334.1 GCA_017537495.1 Bacillota bacterium
AATACTGGAACCTGGAGGACTATCTGGGCCTTGGTGCTGCGGCTCATTCGTTCATCGCAGATAAGCGATTTTCCAATCCGGAAGATGTGTCGAAATATGGCGATTCATGGCAGACGGGAAATCCGGCAGTGGACTGGCACCAGGAAAATACCTGGGAAGACAGTCTCACCGACTATATTTTCACAGCCCTGCGGAAGACAGAAGGCATCGGGAAGAGAGATTTTGCAGAAAGATTCGGCAGGGAGTTCTGGGACGTATTTGCGGACCGAAGAGCCGAATTTGAAGAATATATGGCTGCAGGAGATGCAGCAGAAGATATTGAAGCGGTGCGCATTACCCGTAAGGGCATGGACATCGCCAGCGAATTGATTGCGCTGTTTCTTTAGGAGGTTAATATGAAGAAGTATATCATGGCACTGGACCAGGGAACCACCAGCTCCAGATGCATTATCTATGACAAGAAAGGCGAAATGGTCAGTGTGGCCCAGAAGGAGTTCACTCAGATTTATCCGGGAGACGGATGGGTGGAACACAACGCCATGGAAATCTGGTCCACCCAGATGGGTGTGGCCCAGGAAGCGCTTCTGAAAATCAACTGTACCTACGAAAATATCGAAGCTATCGGTATCACTAACCAGCGTGAAACCACAGTCGTATGGGATAAGGAAACCGGCGAACCTGTGTATAACGCCATCGTGTGGCAGTGCCGCAGAACCGCAGAGTACTGCGACGAGCTGAAGGATGCAGGGCATGGCGATATGGTGAGAAGCAAGACCGGCCTGCTCATCGATGCTTACTTCAGCGGAACCAAGCTGCGCTGGATTCTGGAAAACGTGCCGGGTGCACGTCAGAAGGCGGAAGAAGGAAGACTCCTCTTCGGCACCATCGAAACCTGGCTGATCTGGAAGCTGACCGGCGGCAAGGTTCATGTAACGGACTACTCCAACGCCTCCAGAACCATGATGTTCAACATCAATACGCTGGAATGGGACGACGAGCTGCTGGCTCTGCTGGATGTGCCGAAGTCCATGCTGCCGCAGCCGATGCCGTCAAGCTGCATCTACGGCGAAACTCTGCCGACTATTTTCGGCGGACCAATCAAAATCGCCGGAGCTGCTGGTGACCAGCAGTCTGCACTCTTTGGCCAGACCTGCTTCAGGGCCGGCGAAGCCAAGAATACATATGGAACCGGTGCGTTCCTTCTGATTAACACAGGTGAAAAACCTGTATTTTCCAACAACGGTCTGGTTACCACCATCGCATGGGGTCTGGACGGAAAAGTAAACTATGCCCTGGAAGGCTCTGTATTCGTCTGCGGTGCAGTGATGCAGTGGCTTCGGGATGAAATTAACTTAATCGACAATGCGGCTCAGTCCGAAAGAATGGCCCGCAAGGTGGAAGATACCTGCGGACTTTATGTAGTGCCTGCCTTTGTAGGCCTGGGTGCGCCTTACTGGGATTCCTATGCCCGCGGTGCGGTGCTGGGTATTACCCGCGGTGCCAATAAATATCATCTGGTCCGCGCTGCCGTAGAATCCATGGCATATCAGACCAACGATCTGATTCGTGCTATGGTGGAAGACCTGGGCGAACCGCTGGTTGCACTGAAGGTGGACGGCGGTGCTGCTGCCAACAACTTCCTCATGGAATTCCAGGCAGACCTGCTGGACTGCCGGGTAATGCGTCCAAAGTGCATCGAAACCACATCTCTGGGTGCGGCATATCTGGCCGGACTGGCAGTGGGCTATTGGGAGAGCAAGGAAGATGTGCTGGAAAACTGGCAGATTGATCAGACATTCAAGCCGCAGATGGAAGAAGAAAAGCGCAGCCAGCTGCTGGCCGGCTGGAAGAAGGCCATCGGTTCTGTGAGCGGATGGGCCAGATAGACCGGAGGAATCAGGGATGGAATACATCGGAGATGTTTTATACGACTATGCCAGCGGCCTCTATGTGAACATGACCAACCGGTGTCCGTGCCGCTGCGAATTCTGTATCCGCACCATGGTGGACTCTTTGGGCGGTGCTGACAGCCTGTGGCTGAAGCGGGAACCTTCCGTGGATGAAGTGAAGGCGATGCTGAAAGAATGGAATGTGGGTCCCGGCCTCTCATCAAAATACGATGAAATCGTGTTTTGTGGCTACGGCGAACCGCTGGAACGGCTGGATGACGTGCTGGAAATCTGCCTCTACGTGAAACAGACCACCGGACTGCGTACCAGAATTAACACCAATGGACTGGCTGATTTGATTCACGGTAAGCAGACTGCCTGGATGCTGTCGGAACTGGTGGATGCCGTATCCATCAGCCTTAATGCTGCATCCGCAGAAAAATATAATGAACTTTGCCATCCGAAATTCGGAGTAGAGGCCTGGCCTGCCATTCTGAAGTTTACGCAGGATGTGAAGGCATATGTACCCGATGTGACCATGTCTGTGGTCAGCGGAACTATTCCGCGGGAGGACATTGAAGTCTGCCGCCGGATTGCAGAAAAAGACCTGGCCGTAAAGTTCAGGGTGAGATAGAGGAGGAAAAGACGTTGTATCAGCAGAATTACAAACTGAGAACATACGACTGTGATAAAAATAAAATCGCCAAACCGTCCGGCCTGCTGCAGGAAACGCAGGACTGCGGAGATGGCCAGATGGAAAGTGAAGGACTGACTTATATTGAACTTTTTGACCAGGGCAAGGCTTTCATGCTGAGCCGTCTGGATATGAACATTAAGGAAGAACTTCATTACAGAGATGAACTGACGACCAGAACCTGGCCATGTCCAAGCCGCCGCGCTACCTTCCTCCGTAACTATGCCATGTGGAGAGCAGAGGGCGGACAGACCAAGGATGATATCGCTGTACTGGTTTCCACCCAGTGGACTCTGGTTGGAGTGGAAGACCGTAAACTGCTGACAGTGGATGATGTGGATCTTTCCAGATACACCCATGACGAATATCTGGAAGCAGCGCCTGGCAAGCTGAAAATCTCCCGTGAGGAAGAAGTTTCCCTGACCTGCGTAGCAGAACACCGCATCAGCTATACCGATTCCGATGTGAACGGTCACATGAACAATACCTACTATGTGGATTATCTCTGCAATCAAATTCCGGAACTGGAAGAAGGAACACACCGCGTTTCCACTGTCCGGATTCATTTCAGCAAAGAAGCCGTGGTTGGCGATACCATGGAAATCTGGATGACTCCAAAGATGGCACCGAGAGAAGGGGCAGATCAGGAATTCCGCTATCTCTTCCGTACGGTACGTAAATCCGACGGTCAGATGAATATCGCCTGTGAAATCGGTCTGGTACCGGTAATTATGAAATAATAAAAATGCTGCAGCATCACCGATGCCGCAGCATTTTTTTATTTTCTTCTTGAGTTTAATTATAATTCTAATGTCGGAACGTCATCGGACATTTTTTCTTTAATGTCCTCTACGATGTCCTCTGCTTTATCCTGAACGGATTCTACTGCTTCTGCAATTGCAGATTCTTCCGGCTTAATACCTTTCTTCAGCTTATGGGTGAAGACTGCGTCGGCAATGATGTCAAATACACCGCTGACAAGCAGGCCGATTCCCAGCATCGCCAGGAGAACCTTCTTGGTGGAGAACGGATTGATCATAACCAGGATACCGAAACCGGTAATAACCAGGGAAACAATCAACAGAACTTTATTCATGCCATAACCGAATTTTCTCAGATTCAGCAGATTCTGAAGACCTTCAATTCCCTTAAAGGTAATCATGAAGCCCAGAACGAACGGAATCAGCATAATGAACATGGCACTTTCCATCAGAATGAAGGCACCAAGGATCATCAGACTCAGACCCAGAGCAAAACCGTTGGTATCTTCCGCGATACGGGTTTCCACCTTGGTAACAAGGTAGCCAATCAGTTTCAGAACACCGATAATCAGTGCAGCACCTGCCAGCATATAACTGAACATATCTTCCACCAGTCGAGGTTCTGCAATCAGTGCAGCACCTAACGCAATATACACAAGGGATGTGACAAACTTGGAAATATTCTTATTTTTCATAACAGCTGTCCTCTTTTCTATAAGATTCTTCTATTTTAACATAAAATGGTACATTTGAAAATAGAAAAGCTGTGCGGTATGTCCGCACAGCTCATATTTTCGTATAAATGCAGCCCTCTTAACTGAAGTAGCGGAATACACCTTTCACTTTACCCAGAATCTTTACATCTTTCACAATGATTGGACTCATGGTCTGGTTTTCCGGCTGCAGACGGATGTGATCGCCTTCATGATAGAAGGTCTTCACGGTCGCTTCACTCTCAAAACCGTCGATCATGGCTACTACGATTTCACCATTACGGGCAGTATCCTGCTGCTGTACCAGAATCAGGTCACCATCCATGATACCGGCCTCAATCA
>JAFYKS010000335.1 GCA_017537495.1 Bacillota bacterium
AAGAAAAGCGGGTACTCCGGCAAAGGAACCACTGAAATAAAAAGACGGCGTATATCGCCGTCTTTCTTTCTTTACAACAATAAAGCGGATTTGGTACGGTTCTTAGCGGTTTTCGGTGTCTACAAATCTTCCGGGAAATGCTATTATTTCCCCATAAAGAAAGACTCTCAAGTGTGTGTTGTATCCTGGTCCTGAGGACAGGTTTCTGGAAGGAGAGATTAATATGTTGGACATGCTTGCACTGAAAAGCGTATTTAAAACTGCGGCACCAGCTGAACCGGCAGCTGCACCTGCGGATGGAGAAGAAAATGAATCAATTCAGGTAATTCATCTTCCACTTGAAAAAATCATTGTCAATCCGGAACAGCCGCGAAAAGTGTTTTGTGAAGAAGAGCTGGAGGAACTGTCCAGATCCATACAGGAATACGGAGTGCTTCAGCCTATTCTGGTACGGAAGACGGAAGATGGATTTTATTCTATCATAGCTGGTGAGCGGCGTTACCGTGCCAGTCTGCTGGTCGGGAAAACAACGATTCCTGCTATTGTGCGCAATCTGGAGGAAGAAGAGGCTGCACTGATTGCTTTGGTGGAAAATGTGCAGAGAGAAAATCTGAATTTCATCGAGGAAGCACGGGCATACAAGAAACTAATGGACGAATTTCATCTGACGCAGAATGAAATCGCTTTGAAGGTCGGAAAGCAGCAATCTACTATTTCCAACAAAATCCGCATTCTCTCCCTGCCGGAGGATATACAGGAGGTTTTAACGGTCAATAAGCTTACGGAACGCCATGGCAGAGCATTGCTCCGCATTCCTGGTGAATCCGACCGTAAGAAAATGATTAACAGAATTGTAAAAAATAACCTTAATGTTAAGCAGTCAGAAAAACTGATTGATGAGTTTCTGGCAGGGCTGGAAGAGCAGCGCAGAAAGAAAAATAAAATCAATTACATAAGTTATAAAATATATGTAAATACTATTCGAAAGAGCTTCGCCCAGATAAAAGAGATGGAAGAGGGCGCGGTTCTGTCCCAGGAAGATAAAGGGGACTTTCTGGAACTTAAAATAACCATTCCGAAGAAGGACAGATGTTTCACGTGAAACATCTGTCCTTTATTTTATGAAAAAGTTGTGAAACATGTAGAAATAATTGCAGAAATATTATATAATAGACTTCGAAGTTTTGCGAAAGTGCAAAACGATTTTCAAACAGGAGGGACCAACTTGGGTAAAGCAATCGCAATATTTAATCAGAAAGGCGGCGTAGGGAAGACTACAACAAACATCAACCTGGCAGCCTGCCTCGCAATTAAAGGAAAGAAAGTACTAATTCTGGACATCGACCCACAGGGGAATACCACCAGTGGTATTGGCGTGTCTAAAAAGACTTTAGATAAAACAGTATATAATATTCTGGTAGATCCTGATTTTGATCCGAATGAAGCCATTATTCATACCGAAGTGGAAAATCTGGACCTGATTCCTGCCAGTGTAGATCTGGCTGGCGCAGAAGTGGAACTGGTTTCCATGAAGGGAAGAGAAATCTCCCTGAAGAAGGGCCTGGACAAAATCAGACATAAATACGACTATATCTTCATTGACTGTCCACCTTCACTGGGTCTGCTGACAATCAACTCCCTGACTGCAGTGGACAGCGTTCTGATTCCAATTCAGTGTGAGTTCTATGCGCTGGAAGGGGTGAGCCAGCTGGTGAGCACCATTGAACTGGTAAGAAAGAGTCTGAATCCAAGACTGACTGTACAGGGCGTTATTCTGAGCATGTTTGACGGAAGAACAAACCTCTCCGTTCAGGTCGTACAGGAAGTAAAGAAATATTTTGGCAGCAAGGTATATACTACTGTAATTCCGAGAAATGTAAGACTGGCCGAAGCACCAAGCTACGGCATGCCAATTACAGAATACGATCCTAAATCCAAGGGTGCAGAAGCGTATATGGAATTTGCAGAAGAATTCCTGGAGCTGGAGGAAGAATAGTATGGCAGCAAAACCAAAGAAGGGCGGACTGGGACGCGGACTGGATGCATTATTTGCAGATGTACCGGTAACTGCACCGCAGCCTGAAGAAATAAAAGAAGAAAAAGCGGTAAAAGCAGTAAAGGAAGAAATTCCGGCAGAAGACAGAGTGAACTATATTAATATTCACGAAATCATGCCGAATGCAAACCAGCCAAGAAAAACTTTCAATGAAGAAAAAATCGAAGAGCTGGCTGCTTCCATCACAGAACACGGCATTATTCAGCCAATTGTAGTTCGAAAGAAGAAAAAAGGCTATGAAATCGTAGCTGGTGAAAGAAGATGGCGTGCTGCAATGAAGGCAGGTCTGGCAGAAGTACCTTGTCTGCTGAAAGAACTGACTGATGAGCAGAACATGCTGATTGCCATCATCGAAAATATGCAGCGTGAGGACCTGAATCCTATTGAAGAAGCAGAGGGCCTGCACCAGATGGTGGAAACCTTCGGCATGACGCAGGAACAGGTATCCAAGAGCGTAGGCAAGAGCCGTCCGTACATCACAAACTCACTGAGACTTCTGAAACTGCCGGAATATATCCGCAGCAGAATTGCAGAAGGCGTGATTTCAGCCGGACACGGCAGAACTCTGATTACAGTGGAAGACGAAGATCTGAGAAGACAGCTTTTCGATAAGATTATTGCAGAAGGTCTGTCTGTAAGAGAAACAGAAAAACTGGTAGCAGAGTTAAGCAAACCTGCGAAAAAAAGACCTGCACAGAAGGTGAAAAATCCGGACACTGCTCGCGTAGAGGAAGAACTGAAATCCATTTTAGGAACGAAAGTTAACATCATCGAAAAGGGCAAGAAGGGCAAAATTGAAATCGAATGCTACAGCCGCGATGAACTCAACAGATTGATAGACCTGTTGAAAAGACTGGTTTAGAGAGGTGTGTTTCACATGAAACATCTTCTGATAATATGGGGTCTATGGAACCTGGCAGTCTTTTTCATGATGGGCATCGACAAGTGGAAGGCAAAGCATGAGAGACGAAGAATCAGCGAAAAGACGCTGCTGCTCAGCTGTCTGGCTATGGGAGCAATCGGCGGTGCCACCGGAATGCTGGTTTTCCATCATAAGACTAGAAAACGTAAATTTCAGATTCTGGTACCGATTATGCTGTTCCTGAATGCAGCTGCGGTATTCGGAATTATATATCTGACAGTAAACGGCCTCTGATTACAGAGGCTGTTTTTTAATCAGGAGGGAATAAGTGGGGGACAAGTTAAAAAGAGCAGAAAAACTGCTGGAAAAGTGCAGATCCATACTGCGGGAAGAAAAGATACCGGCATCGGAGTTCATACAGAGGCTCACAATAAACGGAAGAGTGAGAAGCCGCTTCGGAAAGTGTACAAAGAAAGGCAGCGGTTATGAAATCGAACTGAGCGGCCATCTCATGGAGGCAGATGATACAGCCATAGAAACCGTAATACTTCACGAACTTCTGCATACCTGCCCAAGGTGTCTGAATCACGGGAAGCAGTGGAAAGCATATGCTGAAAAACTGAACAGGAAGTACGGTTACAGGATTACAGCAACCTCATCCTATCACTCAATGGGGCTGAATGATCCTGGAAGCAGGGAAACCGTTAAATACATGATAAAATGTACAAAATGCGGTACCGAATACCCGAGAAAGAGAAAGTGCAGTCTCGTGGAAAATGTTGACAGATACCGCTGTGGAAAATGTGGTGGAAAACTTGAAATTCATTGACTTCTACTACATCTTGTAGATGAAATTTCATGAGAAATGTGGTACAATATAATGAAGTATCGATACCGGAGGGGAGCGGTAGTTTTTTGTGGTGCGGATTATCACAAAATCCACACGAAGCATAAACTATCAGGTGGTATAATTGAGTGTATAACCGGGAGGGCAGTATGTCTGACAGAGAACTTGAAAAAAGAATATCTTTCTATATACCGCTGCCGGTGTGCATTATCAACCGACAGGGTAAGGTTCTGGAAGCCAGCGGAAAAATCGGTGAAGTGTTCATCTACGAAGGAATTGAAGACAGCGATATTTTTGCACTGACAGGAATCAAAACAGCAGAACTTTATGAGGCGGCATCGAAGGGCGAGCACCCGCTGCTCCGGAGAAATGACCGCGTATTCCGTCTGCTCCTTCAGAAGATGGATACGGAAACAGAGGAAACCGGGCTGGCTATTCTGTTTGATGATGTAACCGGAATGGAAGAACTGAAGGATATGTACCGTAACGAAAAAATGTGTTTTGCCAAGGTACAGGTGGACAATTATGATGAACTGACATCAGGTGCAGGTGCAGAATCAAGACTTGCGCTGTCCAGTGAAATTGATAAAATCATCCGGAAATGGGGTGCCAAAGCCAGTGCTTCCGTAAACCGGATCAGAAATAATGCTTATGTGATATGTTTTGAGCAGCAGCACCTGGACAAACTGGCGGCGGCCAAGTTTGATATCCTGGACGAAAT
>JAFYKS010000336.1 GCA_017537495.1 Bacillota bacterium
GTAGATGCCATCGTAGGTCTGAGAGTGCTCAATGTGCATGTTCACGGCCGTTCTGACCATGCAGGCAATACTCCTATGCATATGCGTGCAGACACCATGCTGGCAGCAGCCAAGGCCATCACAGCAGGTACTGAAAAGGCCATCGAGCTGGGTGAAGGCACCGTAATGACCTGCGGACGCCTGGAAACCGTACCTGGTGCGTTCAACATCGTAGCCAAGGAAACCTTCTTCCAGATTGACTGCCGAAGCAAAACTCTGGCTAACGTGGACAAGGTACTGGAAGTAGTACGTGCGTCTTTAGATAAGAGCTGCGAAGAAAATGCCGGCTTATCCTACGATATGGAAGAAATGGTATTCGCAAATGAACTGCCTATGCAGCCGGAAATTAAGGATGCTCTTCGTCAGTCTGCTGATGAAGCAGGTATCACTTATACCGATATGCTTTCCGGTGCAGGCCACGACGCTATGATTATGGGTTCCATCTGCGGTGCTGCCATGGTATTCGTACCGAGCAAAGACGGCCGAAGCCACGTTCCTGAAGAATGGACCGACTACGAAGACCTGCAGAAGGGCGTAGAAGTGGTTTACAGAACTGTGAAACAGCTGGCTTCTCAGAAATAATAAAAAAACACCCGGTGCATGATGCATCGGGTGTTTTTTTGTGTGTAGAAGATACATTCTTTTGAAGTTACAAAACAATAAATTGTGAATAAAATACACAACATCTGTAATTCGAACATAGTTGCATTGCTTTTTTTGTCAGATTGTGTCATAATGTTAAGATACATTTCGATGGTCATATTCTGTCGATATTATGCATATGAAAGAGGGGATGCATTATTCTATGAGAACATTTAAAAAACTATGGAACTGGATGACAACGGTTCTTGTCTGTGCGGTTGTGATACTGGCACTTTTGCTGGTTGGGGTGAGACTGGTTGGTTTCCAGGTGTTCACCGTACTTTCCGGCAGTATGGAGCCTACCTATCATGTGGGTTCACTTATTTATGTAAAGGATGTGGATCCATTTGAGCTGGAAAGTGGCGATGTCATCACATTTATGCTCAGTGAAGAGACCATTGCAACTCATCGAATTATCGAAGTAGTACCTGATGAAGTTGATGCTTCCGTGGTCCGCTTCAGAACACAGGGAGATGCAAATGAAGCACCGGACGGCTCACTGGTGCATTATAAGAATGTAATCGGCTCACCCGTATTCACGATACCGAAACTGGGCTACGTCGCCAATTATATTCAAAATCCGCCGGGAACCTACATAGCGATTTCCGCCGGCGCGATTCTGTTATTATTAGTCTTTATTCCTGATCTTTTCGACGAGGAAGAAGATAAGAAGAAGGCAAAGAAGAGAAAGAAGGACGAATCCGAAACGTCCGAAACAAACTAAGAGGGCAATACCGAAAGGTTCCCTATATATGCAATTAGATTTTTCAAGGAGGAAAGAAAAATGACAAACAAACGTAAAGCTTTAATGACAGTCTTAGCGGCAATGCTGTTAGTGACCATGTCCGTATTCGGAACATTAGCTTACTTGACATCTACAGATGCTGTAACTAACACATTTACCGTAGGTAATGTTGCTATCACTTTGGACGAAGCAGACGTAGACAATAGCAAGACTAATGTAACAACCGAAGGTCGTGACAAGGCAAACGCATATCACCTGCTGCCTGGTCATGTGTTTGCTAAGGACCCTACCGTTCATGTTGAAGCGAACAGTGAAAATTCCTGGGTATTCGTAAAGGTTGAAAATGGTATCGCTGATTACGAAGCAGTTACTGACAAAGGAAACATTGCTGCACAGATTAGTGCTAATGGTTGGACTCCACTGGACGGTGTTGACGGCGTATATTATAAGGAATACACTAAGCAGGCAACTGTTAAAGATTATGTTGTATTCGAAAAGTTTAAGATTGATGATAATGCTCAGGCTGTAGAAGGTTGGAGTGACATCGCTTCTAAGACAATTAAGGTAACTGCTTATGCAGTACAGAAAGACGATGTTGTAGATATTGCAGCAGAAGCATGGAATATTGTTAAAGATAAGGCTTAAATTATTTTAACAGATGTGAACTCGTATTCCTCCATCTGTTGAAATAAATGAACTTATAATATTTCGAAAGAAAGGAGGAACAAACAATGAAAAGCAAAAAGACAATTCTTTCTGTAGCTATTGCACTTCTATTAATCTGTGCTATCGGTAGTACAGTTGCATGGCTGACTGCTGATGGTGGTACTGTAACAAATACTTTCACAGAATCCAATATTGATATCACTTTAACTGAAACAACAGGTAATACTTACAAGATGATTCCAGGATGGACTATTGATAAGGACCCTAAGGTAACTGTTGAAGCTGGAAGTGAGGCTTGTTGGTTGTTTGTTGAAGTTACAGAATCTGCTAACTTTGATACCTTTATGGAATATGCAATTGCTGGCGGATGGAAGTTATATGATGCTGCTCAGGAAACTGATGTAGACATTCCTGATGATACAGATGGTACATTTGTTCTTTGTCGCAAAGTTGCAGCAAATGCAACTGAAGATTCTGCATTTACTATTCTGAGCGAAAACAAAGTTACCGTTAAGGAAACTGTTACTAAGTCTGACATGGACAACAATACATCTGAACCATCTCTGTCTTTCAAGGCCTACGCAGTGCAGCTCTACAAGAGTAATAAAGATGTAAACGGTAACGATACACTTGTTGAATTTACTGCTAAAGAAGCATGGGATAATAGACCTACGGCTTAGGCTTAATCTTTAAGATGTAAATGGTAACCCCATATACATACAAAAATATCACAGGAAAGGAAGTAACACTATGAAGAAGAAAATTTTAACTCTGTGTATGGTTGTGGCTCTGGTAGCTACTGCTGCAATCGGCGGTACTCTGGCATACTTCACAGACACTGATGATGCAACTAACACATTTACCGTTGGTAATGTACAGATCGACTTAACCGAACCTAAGTGGGAAGAAGCTGGTTCTAAGGATGCTCCAGAAGTATATCCTGGCGAAGCACTGGCAAAGGACCCTACCGTTACTAATACTGGTAAGAACCCTTGCTTTGTACGTATCTCTGTAACTGGATGGGATTCCTTAGCTCCTGCAGGCCTGATTACATATCGTACTGATTATGTTGCAAATGCACTGGGTACTGACTGGGTGCTGCACACTGACGGATACTACTATTACACTAAGGTTCTGGCAGCAGGTGAAACTACCGATGCTCTGTTTGATCAGATTGTAATCCCTACTAACCTGACTAACGGATATGATGGAAGCTATTCCTTAGTAGTAACTGCTGAAGCTGTTCAGGCACAGGGTGCACAGCCATCTTGGACTGCAGTTCAGGAAATGGGTGTTGCAGATATCGCTACATGGTTCGGCACTTGCATGGCTGAAGTTGAATAATCTCAGATTACAAATTCAATCTTACATAATGGCTCCCTCCTCGGAGGGGCCATATGAGAGTACCCGAAGTGAAAAAACTCTTCGGATATTCTCATATGGTGCAGACCATAACTGAAAAAGTGCATTATGTTATCGCACGTTCGATATTTACATAGTTTGAAAGGAGTAACGGTGTATGAAAAAGAAAATTTTTGCCGTTATGATGGTGCTGATTTGCCTGGCGATTGCAGCTACGGGGACTTTGGCATATTTTACATCTGAAGAGACTGCGCACAATATCATCACAACCGGCGCAGTGGATATTGATCTTGAAGAATGGCAGGATCTGGACGGGGACGGACAGAACTACACACCTTATCCGCCAGAGAATCAGCCAATCAATGTAATGCCTGGCGTGACAGTGAGCAAAATCGCTACCATTAAGAGTCTGGAGGCTGAC
>JAFYKS010000337.1 GCA_017537495.1 Bacillota bacterium
ACAGTCTTAACTGCTACGCCGAATCTATCCTTTAACTTAGCTAAGATAACGCTTACCTGGATGTCTCCCTGACCGCCTAACAGAGTCTGGTGAGTTTCTACGTTTCTTTCTACTACGAAGGATGGGTCTTCTTCTCTCAGTCTTGCCAGACCGGAGCCCATCTTTTCGTCGTCGCCCTTATCTACAGGTTCGATTGCAATGTAGTAGGATGGGGATGGATAGTCCAGAGGCAGGAAACGAATGATATCGTTCTTGTCACACAGAGTATCACCGGACAGAGTGTACTGTAACTTAGCAACAGCTACGATATCGCCAGCTTCTGCATAGTTCAGTTCCTGCTGATTCTTACCTCTCAGGAAGAACAGCTTACCCAGCTTTTCTACCTTGCCGGCTCTTTCATTGTAAACTTCGTCGCCGGAGTTCAGCTTACCGGTTACAACCTTCAGAACGGAAATCTTACCTACGAATGGGTCAACGATAGTCTTGAATACGAATGCAGATACAGGAGCATCTACAACAGAGATTCTTTCAACCGGTTCGTTGTTATCGTTGAAGCCCTTATATGGACCGTGCTGCAGTGGAGTAGGAACATAGGTTACCAGCAGGTCTAACAGACCTTCCAGACCGTGTCCCAGTTCGAATGCAGAGGAACATACAGGAACGATACCGCCGTCAGCGATACCCTTCTTCAGGCCCTTCAGAATTTCTTCTTCAGTGAATTCTTCACCTTCGAAGTACTTTTCCATCAGCTCATCGTCAGCAGATGCGATAGCTTCCTTTAATTCTTCGTCGATTTCAACGGACAGAGGCCAGCTGAATGGAACCAGCTTTTCACCGAACTTTTCCTTCAGTTCGCCGAATGTCTTATAGAAGTCGAATTCGTCCTTATCTCTCTTATTGATAACGATGAATCTTGGTCTGTTGTATCTTTCGCAGGCCTTCCATGCAGCTTCGGTACCAACCTGGATACCAGCACCTGCATCTACCATGATTACTGCAGCTTCTGCAGCTCTCATAGCAGCATTTACTTCGCCGATAAAGTCGAAGTAACCTGGAGTGTCGATAAAGTTAATCTTGTTTTCTTTCCACAGAATTGGAACTACGGAAGTATTGATGGAGAAACCTTTTTCGATTTCCATCTTGTCGTAGTCAGATACGGTGTTACCGTCTTCAACCTTACCCATTCTATTGGTAACGCCGGTAGCGTGCAGAGCAGCTTCCAGGAATGTGGTCTTACCGCATCCTCCATGACCAAGTAAAGCAACGTTTCTAATAGTTTCGCTAGTATAGCCTTTCATAGAATTAGGACCTCCTAAATATATTTACAATTAAAATCATTGTACCAAAAAAACATTGGAAATGCAACGATTATTCTTCCATACGCGCAGTAATTACAACGGAAGACAGAATCAGCACACATCCGGCAATCCCCGTCAGGGTAAAGGCCTCATGATATACCAGAATACCCACAATCAGGCTTGTAATCGGCTCAAAAGTACTGAGAATCGCCGCATTCTGCGGACCGATATATCTGACGCCAATCTGGAAGGAACGCACTGCCAGGAAGGAAATTACGATAGCCAGGAACAGAGCCAGCACCCATCCCTTCAGGGAAATATCCAGAGTGAAGCTTCCCGTAGCCACTGCCAGGGAACCCACCATGAGAGCCGAGAACAGATTCATATAGAAGATCATCTTGGTCGGTTCCATCTTTGCCAGGCCGCTGGCGTCCAGGAACACGATGTAGAAGGCATAGGTGATGCCCGACGCAAATGCCAGGAACAGCCCCAGAGGCTGTACACCGCCATCTCCTCCGCCGCCGTAGAACAGCAGAATACCGCCGAAGCAAAGCGCTACACAGACCAGCTTCATTGGACTGATTTTCTGCCGCAGAAACAGGACGCTGCCCAAAATCACGAAGACCGGATACACGAAGTGAATGGTTGTAGCCATGCCGGACGGAATATAGTTATAGGACAGGAACAGAAGTACAGACGTTCCGCCCAGACCACAGACCGCAATGAGCAAAATCTTCAGTGCCTCGGTTTTCGTAATGCGAAGACCTGCTTTGCTCCCACGTACCGCCAGATAGAGTGGGATCAGGGACAGCAGGAACCGCAGGAATGATGTCATAATAGAATTGCTGCCGCAGGCATTGATGCTGCGGACGATGAACGGAAGCACCCCGAAGACTGCTGCCGATAAAATTACAAGGAGAAACCCTTTCGTTCTCTCATTCATGAAATACACCTCCATAAACTCTCAACTCTAATCAGCATACTACAATTTTGAAGAAAAGTCCAGCTTGACGGGCCACTAAAAAAGATGGTACCCTGTCTGTATGAATACAATTAAGATGCTGCCGGCAGCAGACATTCCGGCTGAAAAAAACAACTACACATATATTCTGCAGTGCTGCGACGGCAGTTTTTACTGCGGCTGGACCAATGATCTTACGAAACGTCTGGCAGCGCATAATGCCGGAACCGGCGGCAAGTATACCCGCAGCCGTCTGCCGGTTTATCTGATCTGGTACACTGTGTCCGAAACGAAGGAAGAAGCCATGAGCCTGGAAGCCCGGATCAAACGCCTTCCACGGCCGAAAAAAGAAAAGCTGGTCAGCGGACTGACCAGCCTTGATGAGCTTCTGAAATAAAAATTATCTTTCGTATACTTTTTCTCCGCCGATCCAGGTTTCGTCTACACGGACCTGGTCAATTTTTTCTGCAGCCATTTCCAGGATATCGCGGTCCAGTACAATAAAGTCTGCTACGTATCCTTCCTTCAGCATCCCCACATCGCTGAAGCCTGCCACCGGACCAGCCTCCCTGGTGTACAGCTTAATGGCAGTTTCAACATCCACCCTGTGGCGCTGCCCCGTATCTTCCCCATTCCAGGCTTTTCTGGTCACCGCACCTTTCAGGTTTGCAAATGGTTCTGATGGAGTGGCCCAGCTTGTGGCCGGTGCGTCTGTACTGAAGGCAAAGCGTACGCCCGCCTCCTGCCAGTCGGCAATATTATAGTTTTCTCCAACCCTTTCCGGCGGCATGTTCTTCTGGTAACTTTCAATTTCAGAGTACAGGAAAATCGGCTGGGTTGCCCAGGCAATGCCTGCTTCTGCGGAACGCTTCACAGCCTGCGGTGTCGGCATGGCCACGTGTTCCAGGCGGACTGACGGAATCTGACCATCTTTCATCCACGGCTGTTCCTGCCATGTCAGATCCACCGCACGGTCAATAGTACGGGCACCCATGCAGTGAATGGAAAGCTGGCACTTATTTTTTTTGCAAAAATCCAGAGCTTCTTTAATATCTTCTTCCGCGCAGACCGGCATGCCATACTCCGGTTCACCGGAAGCGCCGCCAACAGGCAAGTACGGCACATCACACCAGGCGGTTCTGCCGGACACGCTGCCGTCTCCAATCAGCTTCACACCCACCAGGCGGAAGCGTCCGTCACTCATGAAATCCGAATCATCCGTCACCACAGAGCCTCCCTGCTGCTGCACAAAACGCCAGGAGCAGTAGGCAGCCGCACGGTTCTTAAATCCCTTCTTCATGGCGCTTCTGAAAATTTCCCCGTACTTGTCACACACATCCTCGCCCATATCGGTCACCGTAGTCACACCCTGCGCATTGAGAATATTTCCCAGGTTGACCAGGTCATCTGCCATATCTTCCACCGTTTTCTGAGGAAGAAGCTTCATCACCAGATAGGTTGCCGTTTCGTAAAGGATGCCGTCCGGTTCACCATTTTCATCGCGGCCGATTCTGCCGCCTTCCGGATCCGGTGTATCTTTCGTAATGCCTGCCAATTCCAGAGCCTTGCTGTTTACTGCCCAGATATGGGTACAGCTTCTCTGCATCAGCACCGGACTGTCGCTGCAGGCCTCATCCAGGTCACGGCGGTTCGGTGCCCGGTTTTCAGAAAGTTTCCCTTCGTCGTATCCCCAGCCCAGAATCCACTGGCCTTCTTCCTGCTCATTCCGCACCCTGCGGATAGCTGCCTTCAGATCTTCGATGGAGTAGATTTCCGGCGGCAGCACACTGATCTGCCGTGCAAAATCCGCCAGCATGATAGCATGCATGTGGCAGTCCACGAATCCGGGCAGCACACGTTTTGCTCCGAAATCGATAATGCCTGCGGAATCTGCCGCAATTCCTGCGGCCTCTGCTTCGGCATCACTTCCCACCCAGCAAATCCTGCCGTCCTTCACTGCCATTGCTTCTGCGTAAGGCCGGTTATCGTCTGACGTAAAAATTTTACCATTTATATAAAGTCTATCATATTTCATATCATATCTCCTTTTCGGTGCAGATAATATCCTGCTTTCATTATATATCTGCATGTATACTTTTTGCAAGGTACATAAAACAATTGAAAAAGTGTAAAAAAAAGGATATAATGGTAGAGGTTTCGCATAACTGCTCATAAAATGTGAGCTTATGCAGCCAAATATTTTATCTTAATTTTATAAGGAGAATTAACTATGGAAAAGAAACAGAAAAAAGTTTCCATCGTGCATTCACTGATTACATTCGGTGTGCTGATCCTGGTTATGGCTCTGGGTATCATCGTTTACGGCGTTGACGTACATGTACCAATGTTTATTGGTGTAGTCGCTGCTGCAATCATGGCATTATACCTGGGCTTCAAGTGGGATTTCATTGAAAAGGCAATGATGGACGGTATCTACAACGCACTGCAGGCAGTTATCATTCTGATGATTGTTGGTGTTCTGGTTGGTGTATGGATTGCCGGCGGTATCGTTCCTGCAATGATTTATTACGGACTGAAATTATTATCCCCATCCATTTTCTTAATCGCGGCATTATTAATCTGCTCCATCACTGCTCTGGCAACCGGTACTTCCTGGGGTTGTATGGCTACAATGGGTCTGGCTCTGATGGGTATCGCAGCCGGTCTGGGTATCCCTGCTCCAATGGCAGCAGGTGCTATCATCTCCGGTGCATACTTCGGTGACAAGATGTCTCCTTTATCTGACACCACAAACCTGGCACCGGCTATGGCAGGTACAGACGTAATGACTCACGTTAAGTTCATGTTACTGCCAACTGCAGTTACTTATGCAATCTGTATCGCTGCATTCGGTGTGCTGGGTATCAGCTATGCAAACAGCGGCAACGTTGCTGACATGAGTGCTGTAACTGAAATGCAGGACAGCATTACTTCCCTGTTTAACATCAATCCTCTGCTGTTATTACCACCAGTAATCGTTATCGTTGCAGTTGCTCTGAAGGTTCCTGCAATCCCTGGTATCACTCTGGGTATCATCACCGGTGCAATCATCGGTATGATCTTCAACAATGATACCTGCACATTCGGTGATGTATTAAACTGCGGTATGAACGGCTTCACCTGTGAAACAGGTAATGCTGCAATCGACGATCTGCTGACTTCCGGCGGTATCAACAACATGCTGTTCTCCGTATCTCTGACCATCATCGCAATGATGTTCGGCGGTATTATGGAAAAGACCGGTCTGCTGGATGCATTAGTAGAAAAGATTGTACGTCTGGCAAAGAAGCCTGCTTCCCTGGTTCTGACTACAGAATTAACTTGTCTGTTATCCAATGCAACCATGCCTGAACAGTACATCTCCATCGTAGTACCAGGCAGAATGTATGCTGAAACCTACAAGGAAATGGGCTTACATCCTAAGACTTTATCCAACGCTCTGGAAAGCTCCGGTACTGTAACTTCCGCATTAATTCCTTGGAACACCTGCGGTGTTTACATCCTGGCTACTTTAGGCGTATCCACATTCGAATACTTCCCTTATGCATTATTCAACATCATCATGCCTATCATGACTGTTGTTATGGCATACATGGGTCTGACCGTTGCTGGTATGGACGGTAACAGATTAAAGGACAAGAAGAAGGCTGCTTAATCCTCTTCCGATTCAAATCACAGGATAGAACATATTTGAAAATATGCTTGGAACCGCGCGTCGCTGACGCGTGGTTCTTTTTATATCAAAAAACTGCTCCGGAAATCCAGAGCAGTTATCCTATGCTTAATTATTCTGTTTTCAGCAGGTTTCCTTCCCGGTAGTACTCTTTCTTAGTCCGCACTCCGCTTTCATCAAACCAGGAAACGGTGTAGTCCGCCAGATATTCCAGATCATTTTCCGAGTAAACCGTATGTGCCTTTTCCTTTTCCACCCTGCCGTTCGGGTAATAGGTTCGGTCAACAATCAGAACATCATCTCTGAATTCCTGATAACGGATCAGACGGCCGTCCTCTCCGAAATCAGCAATGGTCCGGTCTTTCTTCCCATCATACTGATTCACACAGACAGTTTCTGCACTGCAGCTTCCGGATACCTCGAAGTACACTGGATTCTGCTGCCCATATCCACCGGCAAAGCTTGCCACCACGGCTCCGCTTCCATCCCGGATAATCAGTTCCGTATCGCTCACGTAATCGGTTCTTCCTTCGATGCATCTGCGGATGAAGGTATCTCCGCTTCCGTAATCTTCTTTAATATGAACCCCCATGGCCAAGGTTTCAACGGTTTGGGAATACAGAGCCTGCTGTCCATATGCAGTCTCCACAGGAAGTTCTCCTGTAAATTCATGGATGTCATTGCCTGCGGCCATGACGGTACCGGCCGATGTAATAATAGAGAAAGAAAGGAGCAGTCCATACAGCTTGCTGTTCACAAGCTTTGAAAGCCAGGAGGTAAAGATGTTTCCGGCTTCTTCCTTGACCTTGTCCTGGATTCCTTCCTTCACTTTCCTACCTGCAAATTCTTTTATCTGATTTTCATCCTTCTGTTCCATCGGCTGTCCGCAGCCCACGCAGCACACCGCCTCCGCCTGATTTTCCTGTCCGCAGAGGATGCAGTAAATATTATTCTGTTCCATAATCTCCTCCTAAACAGTATACATCGTTATGCTCTGATTTTCCGACGGAATTTGTGCGGTAATAACATAGTATCCCTGTGTCACCGCATTGACAGAAATGCTGTCGCTTAAGGTGTATGTGTTGCTGTAGACCTGCGTACCGCTGTCTTCAAAATAGACTACTTCCACCCCTTCGGTATCCTTTGGTACGTAGAGCTGCAGATTGACAATCTGCGCGTCTGTATCCACATAATATTCCTGTGTTTCTGTATTGCAGTGAATGACATATTCTTCGCTTTCCAGGATGGTCAGACCGCCCGGTGTCATCTGGCCTGTCACTACGGCAATTGCCAGCGGAAGCAGAATCAGAAAAATCCGGACAAATACATTATCCTTCAGGAAACTGAGGGTAAGAAGGTCTTTCACTGTTTTCACCCGTTTCACCACCTCTTCGGTTTTTTCCATCTTTCCGCCAAGGCTGGCTTTTTTCGCTGCTTCTTTTTCCTCTGCAGTAAACGCACTGCCGCAGTTTCGGCAGTAATTCGCTTTCAGCAAATTGTCATATCCACATGTTCTGCATTTCATAGCCAATCTCCCAAAATATATTTTCTTCCCTTTACTTTATCATATTTTTCCAGTTAAGAAAAGGTCTGCAGAAAAAAAGACCCGCAAGGCCATGTCAGCCCGCGGGTCATGAAATTGCTTATCGCAGATATTTTGCCGGATGCCGGCAATGTTTTTAGAACTCTGCAGCGCCTGGTGTTCTAGGGAACGGCAGTACGTCACGGATGTTGGAAACGCCGGTGATGTACATGATGATTCTTTCGAAGCCCAGACCGTAGCCGGAGTGCTTAACGCCGCCGTACTTACGCAGATCCAGGTACCAGCTGTAGTCTTCTTCCTTCAGACCCAGTTCTGCCATACGTGCAGTCAGTACGTCGTAACGTTCTTCTCTCTGGGAACCGCCGATGATTTCACCAACGCCAGGTACCAGCAGGTCACATGCTGCAACAGTCTTGTTGTCGTCGTTGAGACGCATGTAGAACGCCTTGATATCCTTCGGATAGTCGGTTACGAAGATTGGCTTCTTGAAGACTTCTTCTGTCAGGTAACGTTCGTGTTCTGTCTGCAGGTCGATACCCCATGCAACAGGATACTGGAATTCCTTACCGGACTTCAGCAGGATGTCTACGGCTTCGGTATAGGATACACGGCCGAAGTCGGAGTTTACGATGTGGTTCAGCCTTTCCAGCAGACCCTTGTCCACAAAGCTGTTGAAGAACTGCATTTCTTCCGGAGCGTTTTCCAGAACGTAGCTGATGATGTACTTGATCATTGCTTCTGCAGTTTCCATGTTGCCTGCCAGGTCTGTGAAGGACATTTCAGGTTCGATCATCCAGAATTCGGAAGCGTGACGTCCGGTGTGGGAGTTTTCCGCACGGAAGGTAGGTCCGAATGTGTAGATGTTTCTGAATGCCAGAGCGTAAGTTTCGCCCTGCAGCTGACCGGATACGGTCAGGCTGGTTTCCTTGCCGAAAAAGTCCTTGGAGTAGTCGATATTTCCTTCTTCATCTCTTGGCGGATTGTCCATGTCCAGAGTGGTTACACGGAACATTTCGCCTGCACCTTCGCAGTCACTTCCGGTAATGATTGGAGTGTGAACATATACGAAGTTCTGATCCTGGAAGAACTGGTGGATTGCGTATGCTACCAGGGAACGTACTCTGAATACAGCGGAGAACATGTTGGATCTCGGTCTCAGATGTGCGATTTCACGCAGGAATTCCATGGAGTGACGCTTAGGCTGCAGAGGGTAGTCAGGAGTGGAAGTTGCTTCCACATTGATTTCTCTCGCCTTGATTTCGAAAGGCTGCTTGGCATTCGGAGTCAGTTCCACCACACCCTTAACTTCCAGTGCAGTTGCCACATAAGCCTTGGAGATTTCTTCGAAGTTAGTCAGGAACTCTTCTTCATAAACGACCTGTACGGACTTGAAGAAGGATCCGTCATTCAGTTCAATGAAGCCAAACTTGTTGGACGCACGGTTGTTACGCACCCAACCCTTGATTACGACTTCCTGTCCGCCGTATTCTGCGGTATTTCTGTAGAGTTCTCTCAGCAAAATTTCTTTCATATTACTTTCCTCTTCGTCTTGAGTTTGTCTTGTTCTCTAAGGGCCGTCAAGCGGCACCCTTACATTTCAGTATACACCCAAAGGCCTGCTGATTGCAAGCCCCGGATTGGTCAAAATCCGCTAAGATTGCGTATTTTGCCGGATGACTTACAGCGCGATGTATTCGTCGTAAGTACACAGTCTGTCGGTCAGCTTACCGTCCTTATCGATTTCCATGATACGGTTTGCCACGGTCTGAATGAATTCATGGTCGTGGGAGGAGAACAGCACGTTGCCCTTGAAGGCAATCAGGCCGTCGTTTACCGCAGTGATGGATTCCAGGTCCAGGTGGTTGGTAGGCTGGTCCATAACCAGTACGTTGGATCCGAAGAGCATCATACGGGACAGCATGCAGCGAACCTTTTCGCCCCCGGACAGTACCTGAACTTCCTTATATACGTCATCGCCGGAGAAGAGCATTCTGCCCAGGAAGCCACGCATGAAGGATTCGGTTGTTTCTCTGGTGTACTGACCCAGCCATTCTACCAGATTCATTTTGCAGCCGTTGAAGAACTCGGAGTTGTCCAGCGGCAGATAGGATGTGGTGATGGTTACACCCCACTTGAAGGTACCTTCATCCGGTTCCATTTCACCCATGAGAATCTTGAACAGAGTGGTGTTTGCGATTTCGTTTTCACCTACAAAGGCAATCTTATCGTCCTTGTTAACACGGAAGGAGATGTTATCCAGCACCTTCACGCCGTCGATGGTCTTGGAGATACCTTCTACAGTCAGGATTTCCTTACCTGCTTCACGGTCCATGTTGAATCCAACGAACGGATATCTTCTGGAGGATGCCGGCATTTCTTCTACAGTCAGCTTATCCAGCAGCTTTCTTCTGGAAGTTGCCTGCTTGGACTTGGACTTGTTGGCGGAGAATCGCTGAATAAATGCCTGCAGTTCCTTGATCTTATCTTCATTCTTCTTGTTCTGGTCACGGATCATCTTCTGAATCATCTGGGAGGATTCGTACCAGAATTCGTAGTTACCTACGTACATCTTGATCTTACCGTAGTCTACGTCTACGATGGAAGTACATACTGCATTCAGGAAGTGACGGTCATGGGAAACTACCAGTACGGTACCTGGATATTCCATGAGGAATTCTTCCAGCCAGTCGATAGCCTTAACGTCCAGATGGTTGGTAGGTTCGTCCAGCAGTACGATATCAGGGTTGCCGAACAGTGCCTGTGCCAGCAGAACCTTAACCTTTTCCTTTGCGGTCAGGCTTGCCATCGGCATGTACAGAATATCTTCGGACAGACCCAGACCCTGGATCAGACGGCTTACGTTGGATTCTGCTTCCCAGCCGTCCATCTCTGCGAATTCACCTTCCAGTTCCGCTGCACGGATACCGTCTTCATCGGTAAATTCTTCTTTCATATAGATTGCGTCCTTTTCCTGCATTACCTGGTACAGACGCTGATTGCCCTGGATTACGGTGTCCAGAACAGTAAATTCGTCAAATGCGAAGTGGTCCTGCTTCAGCACGGACATACGGGTGTGCGGCTTGATGGATACGTTACCGGTGGATGGTTCCAGGTCGCCGGACAGAATTCTCAGGAAAGTGGACTTACCTGCGCCGTTGGCACCGATGATGCCGTAGCAGTTGCCTGCGGTAAACTTCAGGTCTACGTCCTTGAACAGGTAGCTGCCGCTGAAGTTTAAACTTACGTTGCTTACTGTAATCACGATTTGTGTCTCCTTTTTTCTCTTACTATACTATATGCAAAATCTTATTTTTTAACGGTTTACATGAAAATGCCGGCTGTTTCGTCAAGCCGGGCATACGTAGTTTAGTTTACCATAAACATCCGCAAATTACAAGTAAGGAATATAATAAAAACGGAGCATCTGACTGAAAATACACAGTTTGACGCTCCGTCTCCGTATGATTTTATACTTTATGCATTATGCTTCGTATACAGTCTTACCGCCGCACACAGTTCTCAGAACCTTTACGTCCTTGATGTGATGTGGTTCTACTGCGTACAGGTCTTCTTCCAGAACTACCAGGTCTGCCAGGTAGCCAGGCTTCAGCATGCCCAGTCTGTCTTCGTAGAAGCAGGACTTTGCAGCATAGCTGGTGAACAGACGGATTGCTTCGTCTACCGGCAGCTTGTACTGCGGCAGCCAGCCGCCTTCCGGACCGCCCTTCAGCTTTTCACGGGTCACTGCATAGTAGATGTTATCGAGAATGTCGAAACTTTCTACCGGTGCATCGGAACCGCCTACGCAGAGTACGCCCATGTCGATCAGTTTCTTCCACGCATAAGTGTGCTGAACACGTTCAGCGCCTACACACTTTTCAGCGATGTCCATGTCATAGTCTACGAATACAGGCTGAATGTATGCTACGATACCGTTAGCAGCCATTTCTTCCATAACATGTTCAGTAGTAATCTGTACGTGTACGATACCGTGACGCATATCTTCCAGAGGATAGATTTCGTTTGCCTTCTTGAAGGATTCAATGCACATTTCCATAGCCTTGTCACCGATGCAGTGAACTGCAACCTGAGTATGGTTCTTCTGTGCAGTGATTACGAATTCATCCAGTTCTTCCTGAGTAAAGATTGCGATACCGTACTCATCTTCAGTACCTTCATAAGGCTGAGTCAGAGCTGCAGTCTTTGCGCCCAGAGAGCCGTCCAGCAGCAGCTTCAGAGGTCCCAGACGGTAGAAGTCACCGCCCTGACCGGTTCTGTGGCCTGCTTCCAGGAACTCTTCGTAGTCGCAGAATCTTTCGAACAGGCACTGCTGGTATACGCGGACAGTCATTTCGCCTTCCGCTTCCAGAGCCTTGTATGCACCCATGATATCTCTCCAGTCCGCACCTGGTACAGACTTGAAGTCATCCGGCTGGCATACAGTGATACCGCACTTGTTCAGCTCCTTCATGCCGAAACGGAGCAGATTCTTGATGTATTCCTGATCCGGCTTGTCCAGAATCAGGTAGAACAGAGGGCATGCACCTTCGTACAGTCTTCCGTCTTCTTCAATGATTTCTTCTGTCAGTGCTGCTGCCTGTTCCAGCTTCATGATTTCTCTTAATGCCGGAGAGTTGGTTACAGCCACGTGGCCGCATACACGCACGAACAGGATAGGAATCTGGTCGCTGATTGCATCCAGTTCCTGCTTGGTAGGATATCTCTTTTCACCAGTAAAGTTGTCTTCGTTAAAGCCTCTGCAGTACATCCACTTTGCGTCAGGATGCTCTTCCAGATATGCCTTTGCTTCTGCAATACACTCTTCCACGGATGTGCAGTGGAACAGAGGAACGTTGCAGTTTACGAAAGCGTAGTTGGACAGGTGCATATGGCCTTCATTGAAGGATGGCATCAGAACTGCACCCTTCAGGTCAATTCTTTCTGCAGCTTCCATTGCAGCAGCTTCTTCGTTGCTGCCTAAGAAGGAAATCTTATCACCGGTGATACCAATGGCTTCATAACAGGTACCTTCTTCGTCCATGGAACGAATCAGGCCATTATAAAAAATTGTATCCATTTTACCTCCTCCTTTTCTTTTGAGACGAAAAGGGGCTGTAAACACAGTCCCTTTTCACACATTGTTTCATGTACGTAATTATATATTACTTTCTCTTCTTGTCTTCAAAGAACAGTTCCATTTCAGGATCTACTTCACCGATGCCCATGTAACGAGCCTTGTAGTCCTTCAGCAGCTTGATGAAGGTACCGCTCAGCATGAACAGAGTTACTACGTTTACGAAAGTAGGAACGATGGTAGTGAAGTCACAGATAGTCCACAGCTGTGCAGGAGTACCGTTAGCATATACGTTAGCTAAAGTTACTGCCATACCCCACAGTGGAGTACCCAGGATGAAGATCTTTTCTGCGATAGCCAGAACCTTCTTGTTGTTGCCCAGCCAGTGCTTCAGGATTACGCTGTAGTATGTGAACCAACCAGTGGATGTAGTCAGACCGAACAGGAAGATAGATACAGCAACCAGTACTCTACCGAAGTAACCCATACCGGATTCGAAAGCAGTCAGAGTCAGAGTTGCACCCTGCAGACCGGAATTCCAGAAACCAGTGGAGATTACTACCAGACCAGTCATGGTACATACAACCATAGTATCCATGAATACTTCGAAAGCACCCATCAGACCCTGCTTAACTGGGTGGTCAGTGTCCGCACCAGCGTGTACCATTGGAGAAGTACCCCAACCAGCTTCGTTGGAATATACGGATCTAGCGAAACCTAATCTCATTGCAGTTGCAACACCAGCACCAGCGAAACCACCGACAGCAGCCTGTGCAGTGAACGCACCCTTGAAGATCAGACCGAAAGTAGCTGGCAGTTCAGCAGCGTTCTTGATCAGGATGATGATGGAACCTACTACATAGAAACCACACATTACAGGTACCATGTAAGAAGCGATCTGACCAACCTTCTTGATGCCGCCGAAGATTACAACGTAGATTGCAGCTACGTACAGCAGGGAAGGAATTACGAATGGAATGTTGAAAGTGGAACCGATTGCTTCAGATACAGTGTAGTTCTGAGCAGTGATGAACCAGGTGGAGAAGATCATAGCACCGAATGCTACTGCGAACAGACCCCACAGAGGGAACTTCTTTTCTTCACCCAGACCCTTCTGCATGTAGAAGGTAGGACCACCGATGTAAGTGCCGTCTTCCTGCTTCTGTCTGTAGTATACACCCAGAGTTACTTCGCACATCTTGATGACCATAGCCAGCAGAGCAGCCATCCACAGCCAGAACAGAGCACCAGGACCACCTGTTGCGATAGCTGTAGCTACACCGGACATGTTGGATACACCAACGGAACCGCCGATAGCGATAGATACAGCCTGGAATGGAGTCAGGGACTTGCCGCTGCCACCCTTACCGTCACGGCTGTCCTTCTTGAACATGTTCTTTACGATGTAAACGAAGTGACGTACCTGGAAGAATCCAGTTCTGATAGTCAGGAATACACCAGTAACTAAGATGGTGATTAACAGAGGTAATCCCCACAGCCAGTTTGTAATTGATGTGAAAATTTCAAACATTTTGTTTTCTCCTTTTTAGATTTTGTTTTGATAATTGCGTTGTCTTTTTTCAGACACTATACTATATAGCAAATACCGTGCCAACATAAAAACATGGCAATTTCTTAACAATTTCCTCACAATATCAACATTTTCCCTTGATTTAATAGGATATTTATCCTATAATTATAGGATAAATATCTCATTTGTAAAAAGGTGACGGGCATGAAGACAATCTACATCGTATTTAACGACAGAGAAAAAGAATCCACATGGAAGGCGCTGTACGAAGACCTGCGTACCGTCTTTGAAGATTTCATCAAAGTCAAGATCTGCTTCCTCAGCGAAACGCAGCCTGGCGACATTTCTGACGGGGATCTTTTCCTGGTACTGTACAAGGAACGAGTTCATCTGATGAAAGAATACATTTCCTCTCTCGACAAGGTTATGGTTCTGACCAGAACCTTTGCCAGACAGTATCTTGATGAAGTTTACGCAATTCCGGCAGGCACCGATGTACTGGTGGTCAACGACTCCGACGAAAGTACCATCCAGACCACAAACAGCCTGTATGAACTGGGGCTGAACCATCTGAATCTGATTCCGTATATTCCTGCTGCAGGAGCGGAAAGATACCAGCACATTACCATGGCCATCACACCGGATGAAGAAGATTCCGTGCCGCCATTCGTCAGCCGGATTATCAATGTACATGACCGCTGTATCGACACCAATACCTTCATCACCATCATCAATAAGCTGAATCTAAATAACAGCCAGGTTACCGGAAATCTCCTCACCTATATCCAGCAGACCACCGGTGATACGGGCAAACATTATATCACGGAGAGCCTGAAGAACGAACTGCTGAAAAAAAATCTTCAGG
>JAFYKS010000338.1 GCA_017537495.1 Bacillota bacterium
CTGCGGTAAACATGTTTATCAACAAGCTGGAACGCCGCGGTATCAAGACATACACTCATAATTTCACCAAGGGTTATCCAACCGACGTGGACACCATCGTAAGCGAAGAAGGTTATGGAGCCAACCCTTATATCGAAGTAACCAAGCCTCTGGTTGTAGTGACCGGTCCGGGCGGCGGCTCCGGCAAGCTGGCAACCTGCCTGGCTCAGCTGTATCACGAAAACAAGCGCGGCCACAAGGCACGTTATTCCAAGTTCGAAACCTTCCCAATCTGGAACCTGCCTCTGAAGCACCCTGTAAACATCGCTTATGAAGCTGCAACCGCAGACCTGAAGGACGTAAACATGATCGACTCCTTCCATCTGGAAGCTTACGGCGAAATGGCAGTGAACTACAACCGTGACCTGGAAGCATTCCCTGTATTCAAGAGAATCGTGGAAAAAATCACCGGCAAAGAAGCAGAATACAAGTCCCCTACTGACATGGGCGTAAACCGTATCGGCTTCGGCATCTACGATGATGAAGCAGTGCGCGAAGCTGCAAAGCAGGAAATCATCCGCCGCTTCATGCTGGCAAAGGTAGACTATAAAAAGGGTAAGATTGCAGAAAGCACTCTGGAACGTGCAGAACTGCTCATGAAGGAAGTTGACGCTTCCGAAGAAGATCGTGTGGTTGTTGCTCCTGCGAGAAAGTACGCAGAGTTCCGCAGAGAACAGAACAGCAAGTACGAAAACATGGTAGTTATGGCAATCGAAATGCCTGACGGCACCATCGTTACCGGAAGATCCTCCCGCCGTATGGCTGCAGCCGGCGCGGCTGTCCTCAATGCCATCAAGAAACTGGGCGGCATTCCGGACGACCTGTACCTGATCGCACCAAACGTATTCAGCAGCATCCAGCAGCTGAAGGGCGACGTGCTCAATCATGACAGAACCAGCCTGAACCTGGAGGAAGTACTGACTGCACTGTGCATCTCCTCCGAAACCAACTCCTGTGCGGAAAAGGCTGTCACCATGCTGCATCAGCTCCAGGGCTGCCGTGCACACTGTACTGCAATCCTGTCCGACCGTGACGAACAGACTCTGCAGAGCATGGGTATCGACGTAACCTGCGATCCGGAATACGTGACCACCAACCTTTACTTTGCATAAATCACAGAGGTGGCATCAAAGATACTATGAGCAAAAAATCTGACCGGCGCCGCAGAAGCAGCGTCACTCGTGAAACAATCGAAAGAAAAGACAATTTCAAATATCTTCTCCTCCTGCAGGGGATTGCCGTAGGGATTCTCTGCGGCCTGGTAGTGGGCCTCTTCCGCTACGCACTGCAGAAGGCAGAAGAAATCCGTGTCCTGTACATCGAAGCGGCTCAGCAGAGCGTACTTCTGGCTGCACTGGGCATCGTGATTCTGGTCTTCCTGACCATTATCATCGCCTTCGTGCTGCGGAGGGAGCCGCTTTGTTCCGGCTCCGGGATTCCGCAGGTAAAGGGTGAAATGAAAGGCAAAATCAACGCCAACTGGCTTCAGGTTATCCTGGCCAAGTTCCTGGGCGGTATCGCTGCCCTGGGCGGCGGACTGGCTCTGGGCCGCGAAGGCCCGAGTATCCAGCTGGGCGCCATGGTAGGCAAAGGATTTTCCCGCCTGACCAACCGTCTCCGTACAGAAGAAAAAATGCTGATGAGCTGCGGTGCCGGTGCCGGCCTTGCTGCAGCCTTTAACGCACCGCTGGCTGGCGTAGTCTTCGTTCTGGAAGAACTGCATAAGAACTTCTCCACCGAAGTTCTCCTTTCCAGTATGGCAGCTGCTATCAGTGCCGACTGCGTGGCATCTTCCTTCTTCGGACTGGAACCCGTATTCGACTTCGGGGAAATCGGCCAGCTGCCGCTTCCGCGCTACTGGACGGTAGCACTGCTGGGCATCGTTCTGGGGGCCTTCGGTGTATTTTACAACCGTACCATCGCCTTCATGCAGGACTTCTACGGCAAGCTGAATCCAAAGTGGCTGAAAGCCGTGGTTCCCTTCATCTGGGTTCTGGTTCTGGCCTTCCTCTGGCCTGACATGCTGGGAAGCGGACACCACCTGGTAGGCGAAACCGCTGCAGGACACTTCGAACTGAAGATCCTGGCCCTGATTCTCGTAACAAAATTCCTCTTCTCCGGCTTCAGTTTCGGGACCGGAGCTCCCGGCGGCATTTTCCTTCCGCTGCTGGTTCTGGGTTCCATCTCCGGCGGCCTCTTTACAGAAGCCATCAGCCCGCTCTGCGGATTTGAGGAACACTATATCGGAAACTTCGTTATCCTGGGTATGGCCGGCTACTTCTCCGCCATCGTCCGTGCACCGATTACCGGCATCATCCTGAGTTCAGAAATGACCGGCTCCTTCAACAATCTGCTGGCTCTGTCTATCGTATCTCTGGTGGCTTACATGACCGCAGAAATGCTGAAGGGTGTGCCGATTTACGACCAGCTGCTGGACAGAATGCTGGAAGGCGGCGTAACCAAGAAGCCTCGCAGAACAAACAAGGTACTCATCGAAAGTGAAGTTTACCTGGGTGCACCTGTAGAAGGCATGAGCCTGGCTCAGCTGAACCTGCCGGAAGGCTGTCTGGTTGTTTCCATCATCCGCGATGAAAAGGAAATCGTACCAAACGGTGCCACGGTTCTGGAAACCCACGACAAACTGGTAATCCTCTGCGATGAATATTTTGCCGGGGAACTGGAAGAAATCCTGGACTCCATGTGCAAGACCATGATCCAGCCTTAATTACGAATTACATAAAACACTTTAAGACCTGCATCTCCTGCAGGTCTTTTTTATTGCCTTTCTGAATACAATTAATCAGACAGCCCAATTACATCCGGGCGTAAAGAAAGGGGAACAAACCATGACTTACGAAAAGGACAATATTCCTGATTTTGCGCTGATGCCTGCAAAACAGCCAGAGGAACGCGTGCGCATTCCCATTGCGCAGGGTGCCATATTTTCGCCTCTGCTGATTACCCATATCACGGAAAAGCCCCGCACCGTCATCCGCCTGGAAGAAGATGTGCTGGTTCCGGATACCCGGCCGGACCTGAAAGATATTCTAGAGATTTCGGGTAAAATCCACCTGACCACGAGGGAGTTTGATGCCGCATCCCGCAGCGAAGACTCCATTCCGATCAGCGGAGAAATCGAACTTCAGACCCTTTATATACCGGAAAAAGCCGGACCGCAGGGTCCTGTCATCACCATCACAAGCCGCATCACCTTCCGTGAACAGTGGCATACATCCCTGACTTCTGACAGTTCCCTCTTCATGGAGGCCAGAATCGACAGCATTGACTTCATGGTAATCAACGAGCGGAAATTC
>JAFYKS010000339.1 GCA_017537495.1 Bacillota bacterium
ATTATTGTAAAATTATTCCTTTAAACTTTCTGACAGAACTTCTACATTCAATGCCACAACCAAACCGCTGCATTTTTCAACTGCTGTTTCGACCTTTACTGAATCACCAATATGGACATCATGCCAGCGTTCTCTCATTTTGGGCTCCCACACGCAGATACCGTCACCATCGTCAAACTCAAACCCCAGATAGCTACGGGATTCTCTTTTATAACCAGTCATAGCCATTGCCTGATCTATCACCGTACCGTAATAGGTCTGCTCTGAACCTTCCACCAGTACAGAATCCAGCCGAAGGTTCACTGCAGATACAGATACATAAACCAGAATAACAGCAAGAACTGTATATACAATAAAAACTTTTCTCAAACCAGATACCCCCTGCCCATACATGTTTTGGAGAAAAAACTACTTCACTGCCTTATAAATCTCCGCCATCATGTTGAGCACTGCATATTTCCGGTTCCAGCTGCGGCCGTTGTTGCGCATCGGAATCTGCACTGCATGGGTCTCACCATTATAGCAAAGTCCCACATAAATGGTTCCAACAGGCTTTCCTTCGGAGCTTTCAGGGCCGGCTTCTCCTGTTACAGAGATACAGAGATCACAGCCGCTGACGTTCGCCAGTCCGCTGGCCATTTCACATGCAGTTTCCATACTCACCGCACCGAATGCCTCTAATGTGGCTGGATTTACCCCCAGCTCGTCGATTTTGGCCTGGTTGGAGTAAGTTACGATGCCGCGGTCAAAAACGGCTGAAATGCCGGGAACTTCAGTCAGGGCACCTGCGAACAGGCCACCGGTGCAGGATTCTGCACATGCCACAGAAATCTTCTTTTCTTTCAGCAGATTTCCAACCACATCCACCAGTTCCTCATTGTCATAGCTGTAAATATATTCTCCAACGATTTCAGCTACCTTTGCAGTCATCTCATCCACTGCAGCAGACGCTTCCTCCAGAGTCGGACGCTTGGAGGCAATACGCAGACTGCATTCCCCTTCCTTTGCATAGGTGGCAATGGTCGGGTCAGTCTGACCGTCAATCAGAGGCAGCAGGTCTGTTTCCAGCTGGGATTCACCAATGCCAAAGCAGCGAATCATACGGTAATGAATCACGCTGTCCTGCCATTTCTGCAGAATTGGTCGAATCTGCAGGTCAAACATACGGGTCATTTCACGAGGAGGTCCAGGCATGGACATAATCCACTTGCCGCCTTCCGCAGATTCCAGCGCAAAACCGGGTGCTGTGCCGGCATCATTTGGCAGAACAATGGCTCTGGACGGCATATTGGCCTGCTTATAATTGTTTTCCGTCAAAACACGCCCTCTGGCCTTTGCACGTTCTTCCAAAGCACGTACGCTGGGCTCATGAACAATCAGATGGTCTCCCATAGTCTCACAGATTACTTCCTTGGTCAGGTCATCCTGAGTCGGTCCCAGTCCGCCGGTCGTCAGAATCAGATCACAGTCACGGAATGCCAGCTCAATCAAATCATGAAGACGCTGTGGGTTATCTCCCACGGTATAGTGATACATTACATCATATCCCAGATCATTGAGCTGCTGGCTGAGCCATGCCGCATTGGTATTTACAATCTGTCCAAACAGAATCTCAGTTCCTACAGTTAAAATCGCAGTACGCATTACCTTTTCTCCTCCTTAATGTTGCTTAGTTGCGGAATAAAACTTTTTCTTTAAATAGATAGAAAGGCTTTCGAAATCTGAATGATTCCGCAGGTGGATGCACCGAGGACAAATGAAGATTCCGAGAAGCCTTTCTAAAATTATTTCATAGAGAACACTGTTTTATTCTGCAGTACGTATTCCACACCGGAATATACAGTCATAACCAGAGATGCCCACAGGAATCCCTGAGCCAGCGTATTGATTACGGTTACAGCCGGGAATGCTGGTGCAATAATCAGCAGAGGAACCGCAATCATCTGCAGGACAGTCTTCAGCTTGCCGCTTTTGCCGGCAGCAATAACAATCCCTTCGGATGCAGCCACAGTACGCATACCGGAAACCACGAATTCACGTGCCAGGATGATGATTAGCATCCATCCAGGAACCTGAGATGGTACCATCAGACAGAAAGCGGAATACACCAGGATTTTGTCAGCCAGCGGATCCATGATTTTGCCGAAATTGGAAACCATCTTCCACTTACGTGCGAGATAACCGTCCAGCCAGTCAGTAGCAGATGCAACAATGAAAATTACGCATGCCACCACATAATACTGCAGCATATATGCAGCAATGAAAAACGGTACGGCAATCATTCTGCCTACAGTCAGTTTATTAGGTAAATTCATAATCTTAAACCTCCACACCTACCAGGTCATAATCGAACGCATCGTTGATCTGAACCCGGACGAATTCCCCTGGAGTCAGCTGACGTTCAGAGGTAAAAATAACAGAGTTGTCGATTTCCGGTGCATCATACTCGGTTCTGCCGATGTATGCACCATCTTCGTCAATGTCTTCCACCAGAACTTCCAGAATCTGGCCCACCTTGTCCTGGTTGGATGC
>JAFYKS010000027.1 GCA_017537495.1 Bacillota bacterium
CGGATTTTGCCGTCATCGATATCATAGAAACGGTTAATCAAGTTGGTGATAGTGGTTTTTCCGGCTCCGGTCGCACCAACCAGGGCCACTTTCTGACCAGGTTCTGCGTACAGAGTAATATCATGGAGCACTTCCTTTTCTTCGGTGTAGCCAAAGTCAACCTGATACATGGTAATCCGGCCTTCCATCGGTACCAGTTCAAAACCTTCCGCCGCGTCGACGTCGCGGTTTTCCTGGTTCTGACGCACGGTAACACCATTTGGAACCTTCCACGCCCAGTGACCGGTACGCTGCGGACATTCAGTCATCTCACCGCCCTCATCCACGCAGACATTGACCAGAGTTACACTTCCGTGGTCTTCTTCCGGTTTTTCATCCAGCAGCTTGAAAATACGTGCCGCCCCGGCCATGGCCATGACAACTGCATTCAGCTGATTGGAAATCTGTGTAATCGGATTTACAAAGTTTCTGGACAAAGTCAGGAAGGAAGCAATCGTCCCCAGTGTCAGCACCGGCTCGCCACCGATGGACAGGTTTGCAACACCTGTAATACCCATGACGCCGCCAATTACCGCCACCGCTACGTAAAGCACATATCCCAGATTGCCCATGATTGGCATCAGGATGTTGGCCATGGTGTTGGCGCTGGTGGATGCTGCGCACAGTTCCAGGTTTTTCTCATCAAAATCTTTTTTCGCGGCCTCTTCGTGGCAGAAGACTTTCACCACTTTCTGACCGTTGATCATTTCTTCAATATAGCCGTTCAGCTCGCCCAGGTTCTTCTGCTGCTTCATGAAGAAGCCGCCGCTCTTTCCGGCAATTTTGCCGGCAAGCATCACCATGAGCACTGCGAAGCCTACTACCACCAGTGTCAGCCAGACTGACAGATGCAGCATGGAGCAGAGCACTGCAATCATGGAGACGATGGAACTGAACAGGTTTGGCAGAGACTGAGCCAGCATCTGGCGCAGGGTATCTGCATCGTTGGTATAATGGCTCATTACTTCGCCATGGGTCCGTGTATCGAAATAACGAACCGGCAGGTTCTGCATATGAGCAAACATCTCATCACGGATGTCTTTTAAGGTACTCTGGGCCACCACCGCCATGGTGATGGAGGAGAAGAAGTTTGCGAAAATCCCTGCACCGAAAATGATGCATACATTGCCAATGGCCTTCAGCAGCCCGTTAAACTGCGGGTTTGCCTGTGTCAGCATCGGCAGAATATGATCGTCAATCAGGCTCTGGATAAACAGAGAAGATGCCACACCGGCAACTGCACTGACTAGAATGCAGACCATCACAAACAGCAGACGAAATTTGTAATCACCCAGGTAGGTGAGCAGTCTTTTGATGGTTCCTTTTTCAATTTTCATGCCGGGAGGCGGTGCCATACCGCGGCGTCCTCCCGGACCGTGTCCCGGTCCTCTCATTGGTCCTGCCATTATACTGCACCTCCTTCCCCTAAGGTGGTTTTATTCTGGGATTCATAAACTTCCCGGTAAATATCACTGCTTACCAGCAGTTCTTCGTGAGTTCCCACTGCCGCAATCCGGCCGTCATCCAGAACCACAATCTTATCCGCATCCTGAACGGAAGCTACACGCTGTGCGATAATGATTTTGGTGGTGTCCGGAATTTCCTCTGCAAAAGCCTTACGGATCATGGCATCGGTCTTCATATCCACCGCACTGGTGGAATCGTCCAGAATGAGAATCTTTGGTTTAGCAATCAGTGCGCGGGCAATACAGAGTCTCTGTCTCTGACCGCCGGACACATTGGTACCGCCCTGTTCGATGTGGCTGTCATATCCATCCGGCATCTGACTGATGAACTCGTCGGCGCAGGCCAAACGGCACACACGCTGAATCTCTTCATCAGTGGCATCAGGAGCTCCCCAGAGCAGGTTTTCTTTAATGGTTCCGGAGAAGAGTACATTCTTCTGCAGCACCATAGCTACCTGCTTACGCAGCACTTCCAGATCGTAATGGCGGACATCCACACCGCCTACCTTCACACTGCCGGAAGTCACATCATAAAGACGCGGAATCATCTGCACCAGAGTGGACTTGGAAGAACCGGTGCCCCCCAGAATACCCACGGTTTCACCGGATGCAATGTTCAGGTTGATATCATTAAGGGCGTTTCGGCCGGTATGGCCTTCCCCCTTCTTATATGCAAAATCTACATGTTCGAAGGCCACGGAGCCGTCGACCACTTCCATCACCGGATTTTCCGGAGTGGTAATGTCGCTTTCTTCTTCCAGGATTTCCACAATACGCACACCTGCCGCGCGGGCCATGGTCAGCATCATAAAAATCATACCCAGCATCATCAGACTCATGAGAATCTGCATGGTATAGGTAACCAGGCTCATCAGTTCCCCTGTAGACAGACCCAGATCCGGGTTGTTTCCGGAAGCAATAACAGCCTTGGCACCAATCCAGGAGATGAGCAGAATACAGGTATACATACACAGCTGCATCAGCGGAGAAACGAAGGCCATCATCTTTTCTGCCTTGACGAAGTCCTTGTAGATACCGCCGGACATGGTCTTAAACTTGTCCGTTTCAAACTTCTGACGGTTAAAGGACTTCACTACGCGGACAGCATAAAGGTTTTCCTGAACCACATTATTCAGCTTATCGTAATTCTTAAACACCCTGTCGAAAATCGGATGTACAAACTTCATGATAAACAGCAGGCCGATGAGAAGCACCGGAATGTTTCCGACGAAAATCAGGCACATCTTTGGATCAATCTTATATGCCGCCGCAAAAGAGAACACCAGCATTCCCGGTGAACGGACTGCCACACGGGTCAGCATCTGAAAGGCCATCTGCACGTTGGATACGTCCGTAGTCAGACGGGTCACGATGCTGGCAGTGCTGAAATGGTCAATGTTGGAGAAAGAATAGTCCTGGACCTTATAGTACATGGCCCGGCGCAGATTCTTTGCGAAACCGTTGGATGCGACAGCCGCCGTACGTCCGGACAGTGCACCGAAAAACAGAGCCAGCAAAGCCGCTGCCAGCAGCAGAGCACCGTATTTCAGGATAATCCCCATGTTACCCTGCTCGATGCCCTGGTCAATCAGGTCCGCCATAATCAGCGGAATTCCGATGTCCATGATAACTTCCAGCATAACAAACAGAGGTGTCAGCACCGTCTGTTTTTTATATTCACCAATAAAAGGTGTAAGTTTTTTTATCAATCCTCATCTACCTCGCTTTCATTGTATAAATTATCCAGAATCCGGTTCAGATATCCGGTCAGCTGCGTTTTTTCTTCATCAGAAAAGTCTTTCGTCAGCAGTTCTTCCAGATTCCGGCGTTTTTCTTCCATCTGGTCCGCGATTTCCACCGCTGCGTCTGTCAGCACAATCTGACGGAGACGGGCGTCTTCTTTTACGGTACGTCGCTTAATAAATCCTTTTTTCTCCATCAGTGTGAGCACTTTGGATGCGGTGGACCGGGTTACATTAAAGGCCTTTTCCAGGTCCTTCTGATATATTGGCTGATCTTTGTGGCAGTTCAGATAACCGATAATCCACAGGTTCTTTCCGGTCATCCCTTCCAGCTCACGTACCATGGGATCGTTATCTCCCATGCGGTGAACACCGTTATGAATCATGCCCAGCAGCCGTCCTACCTCCTGAACAGGCTTACCATTTTTCATTCCTGTTTCCTCCCTTTTGACTGAATTATACAAAAAATAAAAATTGTCGCATATCAAACTGTTTGATATGCAACAATTTTACTATCGCCATTCTTTTCCGTCAATGGTTCCCGGAGAAAACTCACAGAAACTTCATTTACTTCTTATTTGCTTTTCTTCTGGACTGTGCCGTGGTTCCCTTCGGGCTGAAATCGTAATTCCAGTTAATCTTTTCCCCTTTGATACGCATTCCGATATAAATGCATACGAAACCGCCGATTAGTGCCACATAGTAAATCAGGTTTGGAATTTCCACCAGGTAGCGGTTTACCATCATCGGCAGTACGATTAATACGAAACCAATGGCATAAAAAATTGTACCTTTGCTCATTCTTTTCTCCTTAAGCTAATAAATATAAATCCTCCAGGCCCAGTAAATCCATCAGAGCCCAGATGGTATCGTTTACTTCCATTCGGTCATTGAAATATCCGAAGCTGAAACGGGTCAGACCATGTTCTGCCGTACCCAGTGCCTCATGCATACGGCTGGCATCATGAAGCCCTGCCTTGCAGACAATACCGAAGTTTTTCAGCATATGTTCAGCAACCTGCTCCGGTGTGAAGCCTTCCACACGGATGGAAACCGTTGCAATTTTCGTATTGGTACCGAAGTCACCGTAAACTTCCACCGCATCCATGGACTTGGTCGCTTCGAAGAAGCGCTTTGCCAGACGGTGCGGCAGCATGGAGATTCCGTAAATCCCCTTCTCAAAGATGTATTCCAGGCCTGCGCAGTAACCGCCCAGCTTAGCCGGATCCACAGGCTTCAGTGCTTCTGCCAGTTCAGGTTTTTCTTCCAGCACCGGTACCAGACCTTCCTTAAACTGCTCCATCAGCCCTTCCTTCAGGCAGATACCGCCGACGCCTTTCGGTCCCATCAGCTTCTTGTATCCGGTGAAGCAGTACACATCAACACCCAGATCTTCCAGACGTACTTCCGCTGCACCTGCAGTCTGGCATCCGTCAGAAATCACCAGCAGCTTATGACGGCGTGCAATGGTGGTCAGACGGTCCATGTCAGCGATATTTCCGGTTACGCTGCATCCGTGTGCACATACGATTGCACGGGTATTCGGCCGGATTAAAGTTTCAATTTTATCATATTCCAGTACGCCATAAACATTGACGCTCAGTGGAGAAACTTCCACACCATGTACGGCTGCCAGATCTTCTGCCAGCTTCCAGGTTGCATCCACATCCATTACAGAAAGAATAATGTGGTCTCCCTTTTTAATAAAAGCGCGCAGTGCCAGTTCCATTGCCTGACTGCCGCTGTGGGTCAGGATTACATTCTCAGGATTTTTCATGCAGAATAATTTCGCGGTAAGGGTCTTTGCCTGCGCTTCTGTGGCAGGCGCTGCATTCTTCACGCCTTCCGGTTTCTGCAGAGTTTTCGCTGCATTATTTAAAAAAACCATAAAGTCACCCAGTTCCTTTCTCTTAACTGTTTTGATAACGGTCCGTTCATCAGTCTCTCAGCAAAATCCGCTGTGCAAATTCTGCCGCCTGTTCATCAATATCGTCTATTTCCAATACACTGCCCGGATTGTTCGCCGTCGCCATGAGAGCAAATTTTGCGGGGAGAATAAAGTTCTTATTCATATTGATGGCTCCGATAACCTGCTGTGCTACAATGTCACCGCCGCTGTAGCCGGACACCACCAGTGCATAAAACCGTTTGCGGCTGAAATCATTAGTCCGGAACAGTGCGGTCAGCCGGTTAATAAATGCCATGATATTGGTGCTGACCGAATCATTATAGTTAGGACAGATCAACACCAGAATATCGCCTCGGATAATAGCTGGATATACCTTTTCTACCATAACTCCGCCATAAAAGCAACTTGAATTTTCGCCATAATGCAGACAAGCTTCATATTTACAGCCCCTGCAGTCCCAGACTTCCCCGTCACGGAGGGAAATCTCCTCAATGTGGGCATAGCCGTCCAAGTGCTCACGGACTTTGGACCAGAGGACCAGACTGTTGGAGGTCTTCCTGCTGCTGGCGTGAACTGCCAGAATGGATGGACAGGAAATCTCCTCCACCTGAAACTTCAGCACTTTATTTACCAGCTTCCGCGCTGCCTCTTCATAGGCATGGTACAGATTGGTGTGCAGTGTCTTCGCCTGTACATCGTAATTTTTCAGACTGCCTGTGCCCTCCACCAGAGATTTCCCCGGCAGCGTGCACCCTGCCATATTTGCCGCAAAGGCAAGTCTGCGCCCTGCGTCCTTTGTGTAGCAGTCATCGGCTCCATCAATCAGGATTCCGGCAGCTGCCCCCGTAAGACAGTCCCGGTTCCGGTGAAGATACCGTAGTACCTCCATCATTTCCATATTGATGCCGCTGATATCCAGTTCTGCTGCAAAGAGAATGTGGCTTTCTTCCAGCTGTCCGCTGTCTGCAGCCCGGCAGAATTCATCTGCACCGTCCAGCCAGTGTATTTCTGTCTTTTTTTCAGCATCTGCCAGCGCGTACTCCAGCAGGTGATCCAGCCGGCCGCTGCCGTCAGGATCCGGCAGATATGCAATATACAGACTCATCGCTTCACCTTCTTATATTATCCCGCAAAGATTGTCATAAGCATGCTTTATCCGCTCGTACAGCGGCTGAGGAAGCATCAGATCCTCATATTCCAGTTTCATTCCGTCAATCCGGTTTTTTACGCCCAGGAAAGCTCCCTGTGCGGTTCTGGTGCCGTCTTCAGCCTGCTGCACCGGTTCTCCCAGGTAAACAGAGCTGTAATGCCACTGGCCCCGAAGTGCCCGCAGAACAGACATGGCTCCTGAGGAAATGGCAGGCGCAAGGTATGGTTTAAAGCCAAGTTCCCGCACTTCCAGATTAGCTTCAACCGTCAGTCTGGTCAGGTGGCGGGACAGTTCATCATCGTAATTTTCTATGCTGTTGGCGATAACAAGATCGCCGCCATGAGGTCCGAAAGCCCTTCCTTCTGTCGGATAAGCGTTCAGTCTTTCATCCTTCTTTGCATAGTAAACGGCTCTCCGGTTCATAACCCCAAGGCCAAAGCCGCGGATCTGCCCCGGTTCCAGGCCGGAAGCCAGCAGGGCAGCTTTGCAGAGAGGGTCTACGGGATCGGAAACCACACCGAAAATACCTTTATAGTCTGCAGCACCAGCCATGGAAGCGAAATGCTCCACGATTTTACGATTGGCTTCAAACTGCATCATCCGCACATCGCCTTTCACACCGATGGCAGGAATGGCTTTGCTGGCACAGAAAAGGAAAAGATCACAGTTAAAAAGTTCCTCTTCCTTCAGGATTACCACTTCCGGAAGAACCTGACAGCCGATTTCTTCAGCTTCTGCTTCCTCGAAAGCCCAGCCCATCTGGTTCATTTCCCGTTCATAACGTTCCAGCACATTTGGATTTACATCGTAGATACCGATGGTATCAATGGTTCCTGCTCCCAG
>JAFYKS010000028.1 GCA_017537495.1 Bacillota bacterium
GAATCCGACCTGGTAACCTCCTCTGCAGAAATTTACAAGTATGAAATTCCTGGCGGCAAGTACTCCAACCTGAAGCCGCAGGTAGAATCCTTCGGTCTGGGTCACAAGTTCGAAGATGTAAAGACTATGTATAAGACTGTAAACCAGATGCTGGGTGATATCGTTAAGGTAACTCCATCCTCCAAGGCAGTTGGTGACATGGCAATCTTCATGGTTCAGAACGATCTGACACCTGAAAACATCTATGAAAAGGCTGCAAACATGGACTTCCCTGACTCCATCGTTTCCTACTTCGAAGGTATGATGGGTCAGCCTCACGGCGGATTCCCTGAAAAGCTGCAGAAGCTGGTTCTGAAGGATAAGAAGCCAATCACCTGCAGACCTGGTGAACTGCTGCCGCCTGAAGATTTTGATGCAATCCGTAAGCACCTGCAGGAAAATCTGCAGCTGGAAGGCACCGACAGAGAAGTTATTTCCTACGCAATCTATCCAAAGGTATTCGAAGATTACGTGAAGTCCCTGCGTAAGGACGGCAACTTCCGTTACATGGGTTCTGACATCTTCTTCCACTCCCTGCATGAAGGTGAAACCTGCGAAGTTAAGCTGGGTGAAGGTGAAGTTCTCATCGTGAAGCTCCACGAAGTACGTCCTCTGAATGCAGAAGGCTACAGAGAAGCAATCTTTGAAGTGAACGGCAACCGCCGCATCATCAAGATTAAGGATAACGATATCACTGTAAACAGCCACAACTCCGTGCTGTATGCAGATGAAAACAACCCTCTGGAAGTTGGCTCCAACATTCCGGGCAACATCATCAAGGTTCTGGTAAAGGAAGGCGACGTTGTGGAAGCAAATCAGCCAATTGCTACCATCGAAGCTATGAAGATGGAAACCAACATTCTGTCCGCAGCTGCCGGCATCGTAGAAAAAATCTACATTTCCGAAGGCCAGCAGGTTAAGGCAGGCGAAATGGTTGCCAAGCTGAAGGAAAAATAAACATTAAAGAAACTAACCCGGGCGTCCTTGGCGTCCGGGTTTTCTGTTGCCTTGAATACTTTAATGTGGTAAAATGATGAAAATGATATGAGGTGGAGTGCTATGAAACATCGCAGATTGACGATTTGGACAACTGCACATTTTGCTGTGGATTTCGGGTGTTTCCTGGTGCTTTTCGGCAGTCTGAAACCGGCGTACGCTGGCACAGAATCTGCAGGGCTGCAGACGATAACTCTTGGCTTCCTTTTATATAATATAGTTGCTTTCGGTCTGCAGGCTGTCATCGGACAGCTTTGTGATGAAAACCTGAAGTGGAGGCAATGGGCTGGCAGGGGCGGAATTTTACTTGTGGCTGCAGCAATGATTCCTGCCATGGCAGCTTCCGGACTTGGAATTGCCTGGATGGCATGGCTGGCTATGATACTTGCGGCTCTTGGAAATGCAGCTTTTCACGTAGGCGCAGGCCGGGATGTGCTGGTTCACAGCGAAGGCAGAATGACTGATAATGGTATCTTCGTGTCCTCCGGGGCTCTGGGTGTTGGACTTGGAACCATGATGGGGGCAACCGGATCCCTTTGGGTTATGTTCGCAGAAGCATGTTTGCTCTGTTTCCTGTCGATTGCCTGTGGAAAATGTATGACAGAAGACAGTTTGGTCAGCAGTCATACAGATATTTGTCCACGTTTTCATATCGTAAAAGAACGATCTTTTCTGCTGGCAGTGGGTATGCTGTTTTTCGTGGTTGTTCTGCGAGCCTTTGCCGGGGCAAATATCCCGCTTGCCTGGAAACGGACTGGCTTGCTGGTACTGCTCCCATCTGCAGCAAGCTGTTTGGGAAAAGCAGCAGGTGGCATAGCTGGTGACCGGTTTGGTGCAGGACACACTGGCGTGCTGAGTTTGATTGTAAGCCTGCCGCTGATTCTGTATGGTGGAGGAAATCCGGTGCTTTCACTTATGGGGATTCTGCTCTTTAATATGACCATGCCAGTGACGCTTTGTGCGCTGGCTGACCTGATGCCGAAGAATCCGGGCTTTGCTTTCGGATTGACAACCCTGGCATTACTGGCAGGTACGGCAGTAACATTTTTCTGGGCAGTACCGGCTCATCTTACAAAACTTATGCTGGCAGTGCTGATTCTTTTGTCAGCATTTTGCATTTGGCTGACGGTGAAAAAGAAGGAGGCTTAAGATGAAAGATTTGAGAAAATGGATGGCTAATACGGGTTTCGATGCGGCCATGCCGTTGGGATTCATTATATTCTTCGAAGGCGGGCCGCTGCTGTTATTGTTTCTTATTATTTTCCTGATGTGGCGTGCAGTAAAGAAAACAGAAAAAATCAAAAATGAAAAGGAGGCTGCAAATGAAACTGAAAGTGAAAAAACTGATAAAGAAGCTGAATAATTCCATGTTCGATGTGGCAGCAGCGCCCCTGCTTATCGTCATCTTCGGTATACCAATTCTGCTGGCACTGGCTGTGGCGGGATTAGTTTATTTTGCAGTAAAAGCTGTTATAAAAATCAGCAGGGAAAAGAAACAGGAGGAACGTGACAAGTGATTTACCTGCTGTTTGCATGGAACCTTGTCCTGACCGCGGCAGTGGAAGGAGCAGGTATGGGACTGCTGTTCCGCAGGCGGGACTATATGTATTACAGCATGCTGGCCAATGTCATCACCAATCCGGCAGTGAACCTTATTCTGTTTTTCTGCGTGGGCAATCTGGGATGGTCCTACTGGCCGGTGCTTGGCGTGCTTGAAATGGCAGCACTGGCTGTGGAAGCATATATATACAGCAAAATCTGTGATTTTGGCTCCGGCTGCCGGGGGTTGCTGACTGCCACCAGGGTATCGGTACTTTTGAACCTGCTGTCATGGGGAACAGGGTATGTAATAAATAATCTGGTATTTTAAAGGAGGAAGAGATTATGTCTGCAAAAAGAGTAAAAGTAAAACCGGGGAAAGCACAGTCAAAAATCGGATTCATAGCGGGAATTGGATTTGTAATAATTGGTGTAGTGGTGGTAATTCCAATGGCAGGACTGTTTGGCGTTCTGTGGACAGGGCTGGCCGCTTTCATCGCCTATTCACATTATAAGAATGGGTTTACGGATGAAGGTTTTCCTACACATGAAATCATTATTGATGAAGATGAACTGACTTCGATGAGAGAAGAAGGCGGCAGCGGGGATTTTGCAGGGGATGATATCGAAGCAAGACTGAAAACACTGGCTTCTCTCTATGACCAGGGACTCATAACCGCTGAGGAATACGAAGCAAAGCGGAAAGAAATACTGGAAGAGATTTAAATGAAAGGTTGCCGCATATTGTATTTTTCGAGATAATATGCTATTCTAAAAGGCAAGCAAATTGTAAATTTTGACGGGAAACGACCGTCTGTCCATAAAGGAGAAGAAAATCATGAAATACGAAAGCACAAGAGGAAGCTTAGGCTATAAGAATGCTCCGCAGGCTATCATCCGCGGTATTGCAGAAGACAAGGGTCTGTATGTACCACAGCAGATTCCACATCTGACGGATTCTCTGGAAGAACTGGGTAAGCTCTCCTATCAGGAAATTGCATATAAGGTAATCGGTGCTTTCTTTGATGATTTCACAGATGAAGAACTGAAGTCCTGCATCGACGGCGCTTACGATGAAAAGTTCGAAGCAGAAGAAATCGTTCCCATTGTGGAAGCAGGCGGCGCCCACTTCCTGGAACTGTACCACGGAAAGACTGCTGCTTTCAAGGATATGGCTCTGTCCATCCTGCCGTACCTGATGACAACCTCCCTGAAGAAGGAAGGGGTTACCGACAAAATCTGTATCCTCACAGCAACTTCCGGCGACACCGGTAAGGCTGCTCTGGAAGGTTTTGCGGGAGTGGAAGGCACTGAAATCGTGGTCTTCTATCCATACGGTGCAGTAAGCCAGGTGCAGGAACGCCAGATGACCAGCCAGGAAGGTGAAAACACTCACGTCTTCGCCATTAAGGGCAACTTTGACAATGCCCAGACTGGCGTGAAGAAGATCTTCAGTGATGATGATTTCGCCGCAAAACTGGCAGAAAGAGGCATCCGTCTGTCCTCTGCCAACTCCATCAATATCGGACGTCTGGTACCGCAGGTTGCATATTACGTATATGGTTATGTGAAGCTGCTGGCTCGCGGCGTGGTAAAGGCCGGAGAAAAGGTGAATATTGTGGTTCCTACCGGCAACTTCGGAAACATTTTGGCAGCATATCTGGCAGCTGAAATGGGTATTCCTGTGAACAAGTTCATCTGTGCATCCAACGAAAACAAAGTCCTCACCGACTTTATCAATACAGGAGTGTATGATATCAGAAGAGAATTCTTCGTAACTAACTCCCCATCCATGGATATTCTGATTTCCAGCAATCTGGAACGTCTCTTATATCTGCTGTCCGGCCGTGACGGCGAAGCTGTAAAGGGCTGGATGAATCAGCTGGATGCAGAGAAAATCTACGAAGTCAGCGATAAGGTAAAGGAAGGCATGAAGTGCTTTGCCGGCGGATTCTGTTCTGAAGAAGAAACCGAAAAGGCAGTTGGTGATATGTACAGACAGCACGGATATCTGATGGATACCCACACTGCAGTTGCATACAAGGTATATCAGGATTACGCAGCAGCAACCGGAGATGAAACTCCGACACTGATTGCATCTACTGCAAGTCCGTACAAGTTTGCGGAGAGCGTAAGCCGCGCCATCGGTCTTGCGGAGGCGGAAGACGGTTTTGCTGCAGTGCGTGCGCTGAACGAAAAGACCGGTGTTTATGTGCAGAAGGGCCTTAAGGACCTGGATCAGAAGCCGGTACTGCATACTGGTGTATGTGAAGTGGGTGGTCAGGCGCAGGCCGTACTGGATGCACTGAAATAAGGTAATTAAGCAGCCGGGAAGCCGTCGTGCTTCCCGGCAAAATCTTTGTCCCGGACATTTATGTGTAACACGGGAAGTGGGTGTTTGTTATGAAAAAACAGGTATTCTGGCAGCTGCCGGAAAATTATTATGTGCATCATGACCTGAGGCTGGCGGAAGACCGACACAGCCTGAAGGTTCTGCTGGTGCTGCAGCTTGTGGCCATGGTTCTGGTTATTGCTGCCGGCCTTCTGGTGTGTCCTCTGAAAAGCGCGTTTCAGATGAAAACGCCGCAGATTGTGGCAGGTTTTGGATTTATGTGCATTGGCATGATAGTTTATATTTTGGCACATGAATGGGTGCACGGAATGGCGATTCGTTTTATTACGGGGCGTCAGGCCGACTTTGGATTTGATTTAAAAAAGGGAATGGCATTCGCTGGCTGTGATGCATATCTGGGAAAAACCGCCTATATCATCATTGCTTTATCACCGCTGCTGTTCTGGGGCGCGTTTCTTTTTACTGCAGCCCATGAGGCACCGGAGAGCTGGTTCTGGTATATTTACGGAATCCAGATTATGAATGTATCCGGCTCGGTGGGGGATCTTTATGTAACTTATCTGACTCTGAAAGCACCGTAAGGGACTATTGTCAGAGATTTTGGCACATCGATGATGTTTTATTCACCGGAAAAATAATTTGAAGGAAAACAGGAAATGAATGATTCTGCACTGAAGACAAAACCAGATATGAAGCAGGGAAATCCTTTAGGAACTGCACCAATCGGGCCGCTGCTCCGCAAATTTGCCATTCCGAGCATCGTGGCCATGATGGTGGGGGCTCTGTATAATATTGTAGACCAGTTCTTTATCGGTCAGTATATCGGGGAACTGGGAAATGCAGCTACTAACGTGGCATTCCCTCTGAGTACTGTTAACACAGCCATGGCGCTCTTCCTGGGGGTAGGTTCCTCTGCAGCATTTAATCTGGCCAGAGGACGGGGCGATAATGAAAAATCCCTTTACTATGTAGGTAATGCGGCAGTTCTGCTTTTTGGTGCAGGTACGCTGCTGTGTATCATAACAGAACTGTTCCTGGAGCCAATGATGATTTTCTTCGGCTCCCCGGACAATGTTCTGCCTTATGCCATGGAATATGTTCGGATTGTTGCACTGGGATTTCCGTTTCTGGTATTTTCCAACGGCGGTGCCCACCTGGTAAGAGCAGACGGCAGCCCTCGGTATTCCATGATCTGCAACCTGTCCGGCGCAATCATCAACTGCGTTCTGGACCCGTTGTTTATCGCAGTATTTGATATGGGTATGGCCGGTGCGGCTCTGGCAACCATTATCGGGCAGATTGTGGCAGCCATTATGGCATTTTACTACTTCTGCAATTACAAAGCAGGACGTCTGGAAAGAAAGCACCTGCGTGTCCGTAAGAGCGTGGCAGGTTATGCTGCCAGCCTGGGTGTGGCCCAGCTGTGCAACCATATGGCCATGATGGTGGTGCAGATTGTCATGAACAATTCCCTGACCTATTACGGTGCTCAGTCTATGTACGGTGAATCCATTCCGCTGGCCTGTGCAGGAATTATCAGCAAAGTGGGCTTCGTCTTCTTCTCCATCTGTATCGGTATTTCCCATGGTCTGCAGCCAATCAGCAGTTTCAATTACGGGGCAAAACAGTACGGCAGGGTGAAAGAAGTGCTGAAGCTGGCGCTGACAGCCAGCTGTATCGTCCATGTAATCACTTTCTGCATGTTCCAGATCTTCCCTCGCCAGATCATCGGATTTTTCGGAGACGGATCGGAGATGTACTTTGCTTTTGCAGTGCGGTATTTCCGCATTTACATGTTTGCCATGTTCCTTAACGGAATTCAGCCAATGTCCTCTTCTTTCTTCACATCCATTGGTAAACCGCTTAAGGGAACATTTATGAGCCTGACACGGCAGTTTATCTATCTGCTGCCGCTGATTCTCATCTTCCCGCGTATCTGGGGAATCGACGGCATCATGTATGCAGGACCGATTGCAGATACCATGGCAGCCATTACGGCAGTGATACTGCTTCGCAGTGAAATGAAGAGCATGGATAAGCTGATGAAAGACAGCAGTTCCGGAAACTGATGCCGGCAATGCGCTTTACAGATGTAAGTAAATGTAAGTTGTTTTTACAACAGTGATGTTGTAGAATAATACAGTTATTTTATCTGAAAGGAGAGTATTTGGAATGAAGAGAATCGAAACCATCGAAACCCGCAATCTGGCTGAAAGCGCTCAGAAGGGCGGCTGCGGAGAATGCCAGACTTCCTGCCAGTCTGCTTGCAAGACATCCTGTGGTGTTGCAAACCAGCCTTGTGAAAAGGAAGAAAAATAAGAAAAATAACGAACCCGCCTGTGTCAGCCTTTTGCTGCACGGGCGGATTATATTTTTTTGTGAAAGGAAACTGACAGCAAGTGATACATCAGTATAAATTGAACGGATACAACATCGTGCTGGATGTAAACTCCGGATCCATCCACCTGGTGGATGAAATTGCCTACGACATGATTGGCATGTACGAACACAGTGATGCAGATACCATCGTGGCAGAAATGATGAAAAAATATGGACACATGGAAGATGTGAATGAAGAAGAACTTCGTCTCTGCCTGGCAGACATTGAAAGTCTGAAGGAACAGAAGAAGCTGTTCAGCGAAGATCTGTTCCGCGGCATTGCCATGGATTTTAAGAGCCGTTCCAAAGACGTAAAGGCCCTCTGCCTTCACGTGGCGCACAGCTGCAATCTGAACTGCGCATACTGCTTTGCAAGCCAGGGCAAGTACCAGGGCGAGCGGGCACTGATGAGCTTCGAAGTTGCGAAACAGGCTATGGACTTTCTGGTGGCAAACTCCGGAAACCATGTAAATCTGGAAGTAGACTTCTTTGGCGGGGAACCGCTGATGAACTTTGATGTGGTAAAAAAGACCGTAGAGTACGCACGCAGCATCGAAAAGCAGCACGGAAAAAACTTCCGCTTTACACTGACCACCAATGGCGTGGACGTGGATGATGAAGTGATGGAGTTTGCCAACCGGGAGTGCCACAATGTGGTAATGAGCATTGACGGACGAAGAGATGTTCATGACCGCTTCCGTGTAGACTACCAGGGAAAGGGAAGCTACGATACGATTATCCCGAAATTCCAGAAGTTTGCCGAAAGCCGCGGACATCAGGGTTACTACGTGCGTGGTACCTATACCCATCATAACATCGATTTCCTGGAGGATATCAAACATATGGCAGATCTGGGCTTCACCCAGCTTTCCATGGAGCCGGTAGTCTGCTCTGCCGACGATCCTTGTGCCCTCACCGAGTCTGACCTGCCGGTACTGTTCCAGCAGTATGAGGACCTGGCAAAATATATGCTTCAGCGTCAGAAGGACGGCAAGCCGTTGACCTTCTATCACTACATGATCGACCTGACTCACGGTCCATGCATCCACAAGCGTATTGCCGGATGCGGCAGCGGTGTGGAATACTTTGCAGTGACTCCATGGGGAGACCTGTATCCATGCCACCAGTTTGTAGGGGACGAAAAATATCTCATGGGCAATATCTGGGATGGTGTTACTGCTTCCGAAACGCAGGAAGAGTTCCGCCAGTGCAACGTATATGCACGGCCGGAATGTGACGATTGCTGGGCACGTCTTTATTGCTCCGGCGGCTGTGCTGCCAACGCATACCATGCCACAGGCGACATCCGCGGCACCTATGAATACGGATGTGAACTGTTCAAAAAGCGTATGGAATGTGCTATCTGGCTGCAGATTGCAGGTCAGAAAGAACTGTAAACTGAAAAAATAAGTATAGAAAAACCGGTTCATTGTGATATGAACCGGTTTTTTAACTTTCATATGGATGTTTACCACAGTCCCATTACATGCTGCATCAGCAGGCTGACGCAGGTGATACCTGTCCAGCAGCAGAAGCCCATGAAGAGAGGTTTGCCGCCGGTTTTTATCAGCTTAACGATGTTGGTGTTCAGGCCGATGGCGGACATGGCCAGAATAATGAAGAACTTGCTCAGTTCCTTCAGTGGCTTAAATACAGATGATGGTACGCCGAAGGCGCCTGCCACTGTTGTGATGACAGAGGCTGCAATAAACCAGAGGATAAAGACAGGGAAGGACTTCTTAAAGGAGAAGCCTGCACCGGAAGTTTCTTTCCGTGCCTGCATCAGTGAAAGTACTAGGGTAATTGGAATAATAGCCAGTGTTCTGGTCAGTTTTACCGTAACTGCCTTATCCAGTGTTTCAGACCCCAGATTATACATGCTGTCCCAGGTGGACGCACAGGCTGTTACAGAAGAAGTATCGTTTACTGCCGTCCCTGCGAAAATACCAAAGGCCTCACCGCTGGCAGTATCAAAACCGATGGCACTTCCCAGTACCGGGAAAATCAGTGCGGCCAGCACGTTGAAGAAGAAGATTACAGAAATGGCCTGAGCCACTTCTTCATCATCCGCATCGATAACAGGAGCCGTTGCAGCTACTGCAGAACCGCCGCAGATAGAGGAACCTACACCCACCAGAGTGGAGATTTTGGGAGGCATGTGCAGCAGGCGGCACAGGAGCCAGGATACCAGCAGAGAAGTGGATATGGTGGCAATGATAATGGGAAGAGACTGTGCTCCGGTGGAGAGCACTGCACCCAGATTCATGCCAAAACCCAGCAGGATTACTGCCCACTGGAGGATCTTCTTGGAAGTGAAAGTGATTCCCTTGCTGTATGGTGTCTTGTCCTTAATGAAGAGTGTAATGATCATACCTGCAAGGATGGCGATGACCGGACCGCCGATGATGGGAAACTGCTTTCCCAGAAGCCAGGACGGAACTGCGATACATGCGCACAGCAGCAGGCCGCGGCCTTTTTCTTGAATAAATGTCATGTTTGAAACTCCTTTAAATTGAATACCAGTGAATAGTATAACACAGGAAATGAGTGTTTCAAAGAGTGATTTTTTGTGGTATCCTTAAAGGGTAATGGAGGAAACTCATATGGAACAGCTTAGTTTATTTGACGATAGAAAGACTCATGCACCTCTGGCCAGCCGGCTGCGTCCGGAGAGTCTGGAGGAGTATGTGGGTCAGAAACACCTGCTTGGACCAGGCAAAATCCTGCGCCAGCTCATTGACCGTGACCAGATTTCATCCATGGTTTTCTGGGGACCTCCGGGAGTGGGAAAAACCACATTAGCCCGCATTATCGCCCGCAAGACCAAAGCGCAGTTTATCGAGTTCAGTGCGGTAACCAGCGGCATTAAGGAAGTCCGTGCAGTTATGGAAAAGGCGGAAGAAAGCCGTAAGATGGGACAGCGGACACTTCTCTTTACGGACGAAATCCACCGTTTCAACAAGGCGCAGCAGGATGCATTCCTGCCTTTTGTGGAAAAGGGCAGCATCATTCTGGTAGGGGCCACCACGGAAAACCCATCTTTTGAAATCAACTCGGCGCTTCTGTCCCGGTGCAAAGTCTTTGTGCTGAAGGCTCTCGAAGAGTCGGACCTGACGGAGATGCTGAATCATGCTCTGATCAGTCCCAAAGGCCTGGGTGATATGCAGATTAAAATCGGACAGGAAGAAATCGGAGCCATTGCCCGCTTTGCCAATGGAGACGCCAGAACGGCGCTCAACACTCTGGAAATGGCTGTACTGAACGGCGAGGTTGATCCGAGCGGCACCGTTCATGTGACCGATGCTGTGCTTGCAGAGTGCATGAATCGTAGATCGTTATTATACGATAAGAATGGTGACGAGCATTATAACCTGATTTCCGCCCTCCATAAGTCCATGAGAAACAGTGATCCCGACGCAGCTGTCTACTGGCTCTGCCGTATGCTGGACGGCGGCGAAGATCCTTTGTATATTGCCCGGCGGCTTGTGCGGTTTGCCAGTGAGGATATCGGCATGGCAGATTCCAATGCCCTGCAGGTGGCAGTGGCGGCATATCAGGCATGTCACTTCCTGGGCATGCCCGAGTGTGACGTGCACTTGACCCATGCGGTAGTCTATCTGTCCATGACGGCCAAGTCCAACTCTCTGTACATGGCATGTGAATCGGCAAAATACGATGTGAAGCATTTGCCTGCTGATCCAGTGCCTCTGCACATCCGTAACGCTCCGACCAAGCTGATGAAGGATCTGGATTACGGACGGGGCTATCAGTATGCCCACAATACGGAAGAAAAACTGACCCGCATGACCTGTCTGCCTGACAATCTGCAGGGAAAACGTTATTATATACCGGGAACCCACGGAAACGAAAAGAAAGCCAAAGAAAAGCTGGATAAAATCCTGGCCTGGAAGGCTGCTGAACCGAAGGCACCGGAAGAAACGGAAGAATAATGAAGGAGAAAAGTATGAAGTACGATTTTGATAAGATTATTGACCGCCGCGGAACTTATGCGTCCAAGACCGATGCCATGCCGGAAGGCTGCCCGGAAGATGCCCTGCCTGCGTGGGTTGCAGATATGGATCTGGAATGTGCAGAGCCCATTCTGAAAGCAATCCGCCAGCGCGTGGACCACGGAATTCTGGGTTATACCCGCTACAGCAACAGAGACTGTAAGGAAGCGGTAATGGGATGGTACAAGCGCCGTTTTGGGTGGGAAATCAACCACGAGCATCTTTTTTACAGCCCGGGCGTAGTTCCTGCCATCGGTATGCTGCTTCAGGC
>JAFYKS010000340.1 GCA_017537495.1 Bacillota bacterium
CCGACACGTTTTGAGATTGCAGATATTCATAAAACCAGCGTCTGCCCTCTGGCCAAGGTTATCCGTAAAGGCCTGAAGGACCGTGGAATCAAGGACGTAAAAGTATTATATTCCCGCGAAGAACCGGTGCGCACCGGACTGAGAACTCCGGCCAGCGTCAGCTTCGTGCCGTCTGTGGCAGGGCTGATTATTGCGGGAGAAGTTATCAAAGATCTGGCAGGAGTTACGAGATAGAACATGACACTTGAGAAATTTAAAAAATTCATAGAAAAAGAGACTGTACTGGTCATCGCATTTTTCCTGGCGGTTCTGTCCTGCCTGGCAATCCGCCCATCGGTGGCCGAACTGGCAGGATACATAGATTTTCATGTGCTGGGTGTGCTTCTCAGCCTGATGATGGTCGTAGCAGGCCTGCAGAAGGTGGGTGTCTTCGACTTTATCGGTATCAAACTGCTGACTCATGTGGCGGATACCCGTGCCATCGTTATGGGACTGGTGATGCTCTGCTTTTTCCTCAGCATGGCATTTACCAACGACGTGGCGCTGCTGACTTTCGTGCCTTTCGCCATCTTCGTGCTGGAAAAGGCCGGTCATCCGGAGCTGCTGGTTTCGGCCATCGTGCTGCAGACCATTGCTGCCAACCTGGGCAGTATGCTGACTCCCATTGGAAACCCGCAAAATCTCTTCATCTACCAGTACTACGGACTGGAACTTTCTGAGTTCATCGAAACGGTACTGCCATATGCGGCGCTGTCTTTCGTACTGCTGGTGGTTCTGGTGCTGACCAGCAAGAAGGAGAATGTGAAGCTGTCTGAAACCGACTTTGCTGCTGTGAACGCAGAATGGGGGAAGGCTGGTGCTTATACTCTGCTGTTCCTGGTAGCTATCGCGTCAGTTCTGGGCTTCTTCCACTGGCTGGCGGTACTGATGTTTATCGTGGGTGCCATTGCCATGATTGACAGGGGAATCTTTAAGAATGTGGACTACTGTCTGATTCTTACTTTTGTATTCTTCTTCGTGTTCATCGGAAACATGGGAAGCATCCCTCTGATCCGTGAGATTCTGGGAAGCCTGATTGCGGGAAATGAAGTACTGGTGGGTATCGTAGCCAGCCAGGCTATCAGCAATGTGCCGGCGGCCCTGCTGCTGTCTGAATTTACATCTAACGGCAAAGACCTGCTGATGGGCGTGAATCTGGGCGGTCTGGGAACTCTTATTGCATCCATGGCCAGCCTGATTTCCTACAAGCTGTTTGCACACCGTTATAACGATCTGAAGGGAAAATACTTCCTCTGGTTCACTGTAATGAATCTGGCATTTCTGGCAGTGCTGTGCGGACTGCGGATTATACTGTAAAAAATTTACTTGATATTTACATGGAAATAGTTTATTATACTATGGTAGATACACTGCTGTATCAGATTAATGCCCCTTCAGGAAGAAGAGGGTGCCTTTCAGAAGAGAGGGTATAAAACAGCAAGTGCTCTGTTATATTATATTTGAAATGTTGAATTGCTGCCACGAAGGCCGCATCCGGACTGAAGTCCGCCTGCAGCTTCGTGGCTTTTTATTATAGAAAGGCAAATAGAAAGTGAAACTTGAGTTTAAGGATATCCTGGGGGAACATGAGACGAAATACCCCCTTATGGAAATACAGGACTATGTAAAACTTGCATATCAGAATGAGTTTGGACCCCGGC
>JAFYKS010000341.1 GCA_017537495.1 Bacillota bacterium
ACTGCAGACTAGCGAGGTTCCGGTACCGGGGACAGAACTGGCGGAACAGCTGGGAGTCAGCCGGCAGGTTATCGTACAGGATATGGCACTGCTGCGGACCGGTGGCGCTGAGATTGTCTCGACTCACCGCGGATATGTACTGACGGGAGCGAAGCAGGTGAGCCGTGTCTTCAAGGTAGTTCACACCGAAGAGCAGGTAGAAGATGAACTGAACCTGTATGTGGACTTCGGAGGGAAAGTGGAAGATGTTTTTGTGTACCACAAGGTGCACGGCGTCATTCGGGTGCCCATGAATATCCGGTCACGCCGTGATGTGCGGAAGTACATGGAGGATATCTCTACGGGCAAATCCACTCAGCTGATGAAGCTGACTTCCAACTATCACTACCATACCATCACCGCCGACAGCGAGGAAATCCTGGATCAGATTCAGGAGGAACTGACAGCACGTGATATGCTGGCACAGCTGCAGGACTGGGAACCAGTGGATTTCTGGAAGGAAAACAGATAAAATGCAGGGAGCTGCTATGGGTAAGCAGCTCCTTTTTTATTTTTTTGAACATTCTTCTGAAGTTTCAGTGTATTTTCTTTAACATGTTCAATTTTGTGTACAGGTACAGGTGCCTTTTTATCTGGTAAGATTTCAGTATAAACAGAACACAGAGGAAAAGGAGATAAACACCATGAAGAGAAGAATGAAAATTACCGCACTGGTACTGGCAGCAGCAATGATAATCAGCAGCGTATCTGCCTTTGCAGGAACCGGAAGCGCAGCAGAAAAAAACACACTGGAAAATGGAGATTACTTTATCAAGCATGGCAAAAAGGCTGTAAACCTTTATGTGGATTCCCTGAGTCAGGTCAAGTCATATACCCGAATTAATATGTATGACCTTACCAGAGATCAGACTCAAATGTTCCGTCTGGAAGGTCAGAAAGACGGCAGCTATAAGATTAATCTTATGAAGAGCGGAATGACGATGAATGTGAAGGCCCTCAAGGCAGATACTGAAATCATCGCCTACAAGGACACTGTAAAGAATACGGAATACTATCTGATTGAAGAGGCAGACAGAGCTGGTTACTACACAATCCGCATGAAGAACAAGCCGTCTCTGGCCCTGACAGCTGCAGGAGGAAAGGGCTTGACACTGAAGAAGTATACAGAAGGAAATGCGTCACAGGAATTTTGCTTTGAGAAAGAGGTAAAGAAGGAGTACAATATCTCTCTCGATGTAAAACCACTGTCCATGCTGGATAAGCGTTGGAAAAATTATTACTATGATGACGGTGCGACGATTGGAAAATACGGCTGTCTGCTGGTCAGCGCCACAATGGCAATGAGCTACATGGACTCGGAAAACTACCACCCTGATAAGCTTTCTGATGAGAAGTTCAGCTTCGATAACGGCGGTTACATGCAGTGGGATGAAGGATGGGGACAGTCCCGTTTCAAGCCTCATGTGACCTATTCGCTGGCAACTGTCCGCAGTGAGCTGGAAAAGGGACGACCTTGTATCATCCACGGCTACGGTTCCATGGGCCACCATTACGCTATCATTACGGGCGTGAAAGGTTCCGGAAAAAAGACATCAGAATTCTGTGTGATCGATCCCGCCTATTCATCAGTCAAGTCGCTCTCACAGTTCCTGGATAAGTTTCCTGAGAAACGCAGCCTGGTGCTCATAAAGAAGTAGTTTCAGTCAGTATCAGGATATGATAAAATGAAGAGGAGGTGATAGAAATGCTGAATATGAATATTCTGTACGATACATTAAAGAAGAACGGAAGCCTGCAGGTGAATAAAAATGAGTTTCTGGATGTACTGATGCCGAAGGAGATGAGTTCCATGATGCATCTGTATGAAATGCTGCAGGACCAGCCCAGCTATAAAAGTAACTTTTTTAAGGGAAAGCTGGATGCACGCGGACTGACCGGCGCTTCCCGTGATATTGTGGATGAGCTGAACCGCCAGCCCGATTCATGCATGAATCAGCTTACCGCTCGCTGTACCTTTTTCCTGGAAAACTGGGATAAGGCGAATGGCAAATCTTTCGCAAAATGTCTGACAGAATGGGCTCCCCATATCGATGAGGAATCGGAACTGTCTGGTTACGTTTCTGCAAGAAAGAACAATCCGGATCATTATGCAGACATCCTGGCGGTTCTTTATCTGTACTGTACAGCCCTTTGGAAGCGTGAACTGTTTCTCAGTTTTCTGTCGCAAAATTTCCATAATGGGGTGTCTGAACAATGGAGTTTCAGTCTGGAACGGGCTGAATTCTTTGCAGACTGTGGTAAAGAGAAAACCATTTTCAAAACTTCAGTGGTGGAAGAAAATGGCGTGCAGTGGCTGGATGTGCAGATGAAGTTCCTTCCGACGGTTTTGCGGCCGGAAATACCGAAATGGTGCAGTGTGGTTATTAAAATGAAGCCGGCAAGAGACATCCGTCATTTTCACAGCATCCTGTTCCGAGTGGAACCGGTTATCGATGATGGTGCTGCCGACTGTGGTGCAGAACAGCTTGTGGTGGAACTCCATGGAGAAGGCCGCAGAGTGGCAGATTACCATCATCCGGTCAGCCTGGAAGCCGGTGCACTTGTCTCCGTTCCCCTCCAGGATGTGAATCCGGAGTTGCTGAAGCAGTTTGAAGAATTGTGCTTCGTGGTCAATTTCAACGATTTAACTGGTCTAGAAGAAGATAATCCGTCTGTGCTGGGCTGCCATTTCCGCATTGCACAGATCCGTATCAATTAAGGACGGTGATATACATGACACTTTATGAATCTCTTATGGAGTATCCGCGGGCCAGTCTGCTGGAACTGGCCAGACTGAAAGGCCTCCGCGGTGTATCCCGTCTTCGCAAGGAAGACCTGGCCTGCCGCCTGGCAAAACATATGCTTTCACCGGAAGTTATCCGCCGATATTTTCAGTGGCTCAATGATGATGAAATCGCTCTGCTTCCGCAGGCACCGGAACTGATTTATCAGAGCGAGTTTGCGGTTCGTGCTTTCGACGAAGAAGATGGCACATTACAGCAGTTCTTTGTTCTGCCGGAGGTGCTGGACGTATACTATGCTGCTGCCACGCCGGAGTTTCATGCAAAACGCCGGAAGTACAGCTTCCTGCTGTCCTGCCTCAATGTGGTGGATGCATGGTATGGGGCGGTTCCTCTGGATGTGATGATGCAGCTTGCTGCTGCAGCGCCGGAGCTGGAGATTACGGAAACAGAGCTGCTGAAAGCTTTGGATGAGCTGCCGGGTGAACTGCAGAACTATCACCTGCTGGGTGGAGTCCTGTGGCACCGTGATGCGCTGGATGCGGAGGTACAGCTTTTGAAAGATCAGCAGAATGGACCGTTCTATATTCCAACCAGGGATGAAATCCAGCAGCTGGGCCGCCTTGGATATCTTCCGGAAACCGATGGCGCTTCTTATCTCCTGCAGCTTCTGCAGGAAAACAGCAGCTGTAGAGAAGATGCTGAAGAACTGGTCTGTCTGGTATCAAAATGTATTGCAGCCGGCTGCAGTGTCCGGGATGTGATGGAGTTGTTGGAACCGCATATGGATGATATGACTGACGCGGAAAAAATCATGCTGGTGGACCCGGCATGCAGACTGTATGAAAATACTCGCCTGCTGATTTTTCGGGGACATACCAGAAAAGAACTGGGAATTGAATTTTAACAGATGAAGAAGCCCCACCGGCTGCAGCCGGCGGGGCGTTTTTTTATTATGTAGGAAATATCGTTCCGATATTTCCGGAATAACAAGAAAGTCTACCGCTGAAAATATAATTGGCGGAGCCGACTTTCTTATTTTGACAGCCATTGGAATACATCCGGCAAAATCTGTTCGTAGCATGTCCAGCTGTGAGCGCCATCTGCTTCGGACCAGGTGACGTCAGCTCTGGCATTTTCAAGACGGGTCAGCAGACTGCGGTTTCTGGAATACAGCAGCCTGTCGTCTTTACCGCATGCAAGAAAGAGAGGCGGC
>JAFYKS010000342.1 GCA_017537495.1 Bacillota bacterium
AGCGGCAGGAAAGAAAGTGGCCATTATCTGCACAGCAGGAGACTCCATTGCAGAGATTTTTAAGGATCGGAATGTGGACTACTTTATCTATGAAAAGACAGAACACTGCAATATGAAGGCACAAGAGCTGATTCTGGAAGACCGCCATGATATGATTGTACTGTATAACGGTAATTATGATGCGGTAATGCATAAGAAGGGGCCGGAAAGCAAGGCTTCACTTCAGGCACTTCGTGAAAATGTGGGTACCTTCTGTGAAATTCATGATGCCATCGAAAAACACTGGACCGGTCACAACACAGTGCTCGCATTTGCACCGGATCACGGCTGTCATAAAAAGCTGTTTGGACGTGGCGACCATGGGAAGTATATACCGGAAGATATGAATATCAAGCATTTCTACAGCTTTATTCAGAAAAAAGAAGACTAAAAAATGAATGGGAGAATTCACAGCGGATTCTCCCATTTATTGTGGAAATACATAGAAAAAACAAAAATATTGTACTAAAATAACATAATTTAACGATTTGGGATTGATTTATTTTTACAAAAGTGTTACTCTATAATGAGTTTCAACTTTTAACTATACTTTGGAGGGTAATGCAAAATGAAAGAATTTTTAAAAGCATGGAACCGTCTGAGCCTGGTTAAGCAGATCATTATCGGTCTGGTAATCGGTATTGTTCTGGCTCTGGTGGCTCCTCAGCAGTTAGGCGGAATCATGCCAATCTTCGGTACTATCTTTACAAGAGCACTGAAGGGCGTGGCTCCAGTTCTGGTATTCTTCCTGGTAATGTTCGCAATCGCGCAGCATAAGTCCGGTAAGAAGACCAACATGAAGAGAGTTCTGGTTCTGTACCTGATCGGTACTTTCCTGGCTGGTACTCTGGCAGTTATTGTAAGCTTTATCGTGCCTGTAGAACTGGCACTGGCAGACGGCGGCAGCGACATCACTCCACCGGAAGGCATCGGTCAGGTTCTGCAGACTCTGATTTTCAATATCGTATCCAACCCAATTGATGCTCTGATGAATGCAAACTACATCGGTATTCTGGCTTGGGCAATCGTACTGGGTATCGCTCTGAGAGGCGCATCCGATGCTACTAAGAACTTCCTGGGCGAAATCTCCGACGCAGTATCCACTGTTGTTAGATGGGTAATCAAGCTGGCTCCTATCGGTGTAATGGGTCTGGTATTCGACTCCATCGCTACTACCGGTATTGAAGCTCTGCTGAGCTACGGTAAGCTGATCGTGGTTCTGGTAGGTGTAATGGCAGCTGATGCTCTGATCATCAACCCAATCATCGTGTACCTGAACACCAAGCAGAATCCTTATCCACTGGTACTGAAGTGCCTGAAGGATTCCGGTATCACTGCATTCTTCACCAGATCTTCCGCTGCTAACATTCCTGTTAACATGAGACTCTGCGAAGAACTGAAGCTGAACAAGGATACATATTCCATCTCCATTCCTCTGGGTGCAACCATCAACATGGGCGGTGCTGCAATCACTATTGCAATCCTGACTCTGGCTGCATGTCACACTCTGGGAATTGCGGTTGACGTTCCTACTGCAATCATTCTGTGCGTACTGTCTGCAATCTCCGCATGCGGTGCTTCCGGCGTAGCTGGTGGTTCCCTGCTGCTGATTCCTCTGGCATGTTCCCTGTTCGGTATTCCGAACGACATTGCTATGCAGGTAGTAGGTGTAGGCTTCATCGTAGGCGTAATTCAGGACTCCTGCGAAACTGCCCTGAACTCTTCCACTGACGTTCTGTTCACTGCAACTGCAGAACTGGCAGAAAAGAGAAAGAACGGCGGTAAGTAATTTTCGGCATGAAAGAGCATGAAATGCGAATGCATTTTATGCTCTTTTTTTCTTTCTTCTATCCTTGAATTCACGAAAAGACAGGAGTACAATAAGGGTAAAGAAGGACATCCGGGGGGTGTATGTATGAAAAAAGAAATTGAAGCTCTGCGTGCGGCCATGAACCAGGCAGGAATTGATGCGTATCTGGTACCGACTACGGATTTTCACGGGTCTGAATATGTGAATCCGTATTTCAAATGCCGCCAGTATCTGTCGGGCTTTACCGGATCTGCAGGTACACTGCTGGTGACAGAAGACTGGGCTGGCCTCTGGACCGATGGCCGGTATTTTATTCAGGCAGCAGCGCAGCTTGAAGGCAGCGGCATTGTTCTGATGAAAGATCGGGAACCAGGAGTACCGACGATTTCTGAATATCTGGAAGCCAATCTTCCTGGTAGAGGCACGTTGGGATTTGATGGCCGGGTAGTTGGCTGCCGGGAAGCAGAGGCTTTCAACGCAAAATATAAACTGCGCACGGACCTGGATCTGGCCGGGGATGTTTGGGATGAAAGGCCGAAACTGTAGGCATCCGAAATTTATGGACTTGAGGATGAAGTAACCGGTGAATCCTCTCACAGCAAACTTTCCCGGATTCGCTGCGCCATGAAGGAGAAGGGAGTATCCTGCCATCTTATTTCCTCGCTGGAGGATATCGCATGGATTTATAATCTAAGAGGCAGTGATGTAAAGAATACCACCGTATTCTATTCCTTTGCATTAATTGAGAAAAACAGGGATATTCTTTATATTCTGGATGAAACCTTAGCAGGAAGCGATGCTGCGAAGAAGCTGCCTGCTACGACAGAACTTCGTCCGTATTTCCAGGTATTTGATGATGTTGGAAATCTGCCTGCAGGGAAAATTTTGCTGGATAAAAACAGCATCAGCTATTCCCTGGTACAGAAAATGCCGCAGCATATGGAAATTCTGGATGAAGAAAGCCCGGCCAGACTGATGAAGGCGATGAAGAACTCTGTAGAAGTTGAGTGTACCATGGGAGCACATCTGAAAGACGGTGCAGCTATGGTGCAGTTCATTCGCTGGGTGAAAGAAGAAATTGCAGCAGGAAATACCTTGTCTGAGCTGACAGTGGCAGAAAAGGCAGACTATTATCGGAGTGTGCAGAAAGGCTTCCTTCAGACCAGTTTTGATACAATCGCCGGATACGGACCGAATGCGGCACTTCCGCATTATGCAGTTTCGGAAGAATCCAATCTGCAGCTGAAACCGGAAGGCTTCCTTCTGGTGGATTCCGGGGGCCAGTATACTGACGGAACCACGGATATTACCAGAACCATAGCTTTGGGGCCTCTGACAGAGGAAATGAAGCTGCATTATACCCTGGTGCTGAAGGGGCATATTTCCCTGGCAATGGCACGATTCGCAGAAGGAACCACTGGTGCCGAGCTTGATAAGCTGGCAAGGGGGCCTCTGCTGGAAAAGGGTCTGAACTACAACCACGGAACGGGACACGGCGTGGGTCATCTGCTCAGTGTCCATGAGGGTCCTCAGTCCATCAGCCCGAGAGGAACGGGATGTCCGGTTCTGCCAGGCATGATCACCAGCAATGAACCGGGACTTTATCTGGAAGGAAAGTATGGTATTCGCCTGGAGAACGAGGTCCTGTGTGAAAAAGGTGAAGATGGATTGCTTCAGTTCCGGACTATAACCCTATGTCCATGGGAGAAAGAAGCAATTGTCACAGAATTATTGTCAACTGACGAATTGAAGTGGGTTGACGATTATCATGACCATGTTTATGAAGCTTTAAAACCATATCTTAATGTAGAATGTGCCCAGTGGCTTCAGGCTGCCTGCGGACCATTGATTTGAACGTAATGCTGTAAGGAATGTTTTTGAAGGTGACGTTATGGAACAGGAAGAAAAAGAACTGAAAACCATAAAGACTAAGCGGAAATATGAAATGGATATGTGCAGCGGACCGGTGCTGAAAAAAGTACTGATATATACATTGCCGCTGATGGCGTCCAGTGTGCTGCAGCTTCTGTTTAATGCAGCGGACATTATTGTAGTCGGCAGGTTTGCGGGTGAAAACTCGCTGGCAGCTGTCGGATCTACCACATCCATTGTAAACCTGCTGGTAAACCTGTTTGTGGGTCTTTCTATCGGGGCCAATGTTCTGACTGCACGGTACTATGCCGCCAAAAAGAGTGCACAGCTGAGCAAAACCATTCATACGGCCATGATGCTTGCCATCGTGGGAGGTATTCTGCTGGCTGTTGTAGGATTCTTCGGAGCACGTCCTATCATGAAGATGATGCAGTCTCCTCCGGAGGTACTGGATTTGTCGGTTCTGTATCTGAAGATTTACTTCCTGTGTATGCCGGCTATGCTGCTGTATAACTATGGCGCAGCTATTCTCCGTGCCATCGGGGACACCCGCCGTCCGCTGTATTATCTGACGGCGGCAGGCTTTATCAATGTGGGACTGAATCTGGTCTTTGTTATTGTGTTCAAAATGGATGTGGCAGGAGTTGCTGCAGCCACTGCAATCGCCCAGTGTTTCTCTGCATTTATGATTGTGCGGTGTCTGATGAACGAAAGCGGAAGCATGAAGCTCCGTCCGAAGCTGCTGTTTATTCACAAGCAGGAGTTCCTCAAAATTCTGCAGATTGGTATTCCGGCCGGATTCTCCGGAATTTTGTTCTCGCTGTCCAACGTGGTAATCCAGTCGTCGGTCAACAGTTTCGGCAATATTGTAGTTGCCGGAAATGCAGCGGCACAGAATATTGAAGGTTTCGTTTATGTATCCATGAATTCCTTCAGCCAGGCGGCAATTTCCTTTGCCAGCCAGAATGTGGGTGTGGGGAAGTATGAACGTGTGAATAAGATTCTGCTTTCCTGTGTGGGAAGTGCGGCTGCAGCCGGTATTCTTTTAGGTAATGGGGCATTTTTCTTTGGAGATACACTTCTGCGCCTGTATTCCGACAATGCAGAGGTAATTCAGATGGGCCTGGTTCGAATGTCCTATGTTGCGTGCTTCTATGCTTTATGTGGTATTATGGATTCCCTGGTAGGTACGCTCCGCGGACTGGGATACTCCATGCTGCCAATGATTGTATCGCTCATTGGTGCCTGTGGTCTGCGTATTCTGTGGATTGCAACCATATTCCAGATTCCAAGATTCCATACGATTAATACAATTTATTTTTCCTATCCAATCAGCTGGGGACTGACTGCTTTCGTGCTGGCAGTAAGTTATGTGATTATCATGCGGGGAATTAAAAAACGCCGCATGGAGCGGGAAGAAGAGCTGAGAAGAAAAGCAGAAAGAGAGGCTTTAAGCGCTTAATATGAAGATGAACGTAATTGCTTACGTATACAATGATTTCTCTGCAAAATTCGGAATTCCGCGGCAGAGCCGCCTGGTGGACACTCCGTCCAGGGTTGTGCTTCAGCCACCGTACAATCTGCCGGATGCAGTGCGGGGACTGGAAGAATTCACCCACATCTGGCTTCTCTGGGAGTTTTCGGAGAACGTGAGAGAAGACGGAAAGTGGTCCGCTACAGTGCGGCCGCCAAGACTTGGAGGTAATGTGAGAAAGGGCGTATTTGCCACCAGATCTCCATTCCGTCCCAATCCGATTGGTCTTTCCTGTGTGAAACTGGAGAAGATTACTTATGAAGAGAGCGGTCCGGTGCTGCACATTCTGGGTGCAGATCTGATGAACGGTACACCGGTCTATGATATCAAACCATATGTAACCTATTCCGATTCCATTCCGGAAGCTTACGGTGGATTTTCTGAAAAGGTGAAGGATTATCAGCTGGAAGTTGTGATTCCGCCAGAGCATCTGGAAAAAGTTCCGGAGCAGAAAAGGCAGCTGCTTTGCGAAATTCTCAGCCAGGATCCGCGGCCTTCCTATCAGGAAGATCCACTGCGTGTATACGGCATGGAATACGCAGGTATGGAGATTAAATTCACCGTGGCAGAAGGCATTCTCACAGTGAAAGAAATTGAAAAAATATGACTGAAAAGAGAGATTTCTTTATTTTTTTAAATGAGAAGTCTCTTTTTTTTGTATTTTTTAAGGGTTCCGGTTAAAATATTGATTTTTCCGCTTAAATAATTTAAGATTAGCTTAAAGTTCAACAAGATATTCAAAGAAGTAATATCATACTCTCCCAAGAGTAGTTAAAAAAGTTCTCTATACAGGAAGACTGCCGGAAGAAACCTTCCGGCAGTTTTCTTTTTAGCTGACAAACGGCAGAAAATATGGTATATTTATTGTATATGCAGAGGTTCTGCAGAATGGAGAAATATATGAGAACATTAGACGAAATAGATAAGAAAATATTAAACAGACTGCGTCAGAACGGACGAATTTCATTGAAGGAACTGTCTGCGGAAGTCTTTCTTACCATGCCGGCAGTTTCTGCCCGCATCGAGAAACTGGAGAAGGAAGGATATATCCGCGGATATCATGCTTCTGTAGATCTGGCAAAGCTGGGCTACGGAATCAAGGCCTTCATTCTGATTACTGTGAAGCCGGAAGACAACAAGCGGTTCTATGAGTTTGCCAGAGAAGAAAAGTGTATTCTGGAATGCAGCCATATTACGGGAAATCATTCCATGATGCTGAAAGCAGTATTTCCGACTACGGCACTTCTGGATGAATTCGTGGGACGGCTCCAGACTTTCGGAAAGACGGAAACCCATATCGTGTTCAGCACAGCAGTAGAACGCTATTAAATACGAAAAAGACAGCAGGAGGATTTTGACATGAAAAACGCAATCGGCATCATCGGCGGAATGGGGCCTATGGCCTCCCAGCTTTTTTACAAGATGGTGACAGAACATACCGTGGCAGAAAAGGACCAGGACCACATTAACCTGGTGATTTTGAGCGATGCATCCATGCCGGACCGTACGGGAGCTATTCTGGCGGGAGAGTATGACGGACCGTACAATCAGATGCTGGAAGATGCAAAGATTCTGGAAAACCTGGGTTGCAAGGGTATCGCAATCACCTGCAATACTGCACATTTCTTTGCGGACATGATTGCAGATAAGATTGGAATTCCAATTCTGCATATGATTAAGGGAACTGCAGCAGCTGTGGCAGAGGAGTGTCCCGGCGGCAAGGTAGGCATCATGGCTACCGACGGAACCGTACAGACCGGTCTCTATCAGAAAGCTCTGACTGAACAGGGGCTGGAACCTTTTACCCCGTGTGAGGAAATCCAGAAGGAAGTAATGCACCAGATTTATGACCGCATCAAGAACGGTCAGAATTACGATGCGGAAAGCTGGAAGAAGATAGAAGCAGAATATAAGGCGGCTGGCTGCAGCAAGGTACTGCTGGCATGTACAGAACTGTCCGTAATCAAGGCGGATGAAGGCCTGGAAGACTGGTATGTGGATCCAATGGATACACTGGCCAGACTGGTTATCGCAGCAGCCGGCAAGGAATATAAATAACAGCGAGATGAAGAAAACCCCGGTCCTCAGGATTCGGGGTTTTATATATTTTTACAAAAGGCTTAATTTATTAAATTTTCCCGTTTAAACTTTGGAATTACTTGCACATTTTTACAGAATGAGCGATAATAAAAGGTAGAGATTTTGTGTCGAAATCTTCGACCGGAAGAACAAAGG
>JAFYKS010000343.1 GCA_017537495.1 Bacillota bacterium
AAAGAAACGGAAACCATAAAGAAATGGCTTGCTGAAGAGTGAGCTAGTACGAAAAAAGGGAGACGATAAAAATGGTAAACTTTAAGGTAGAAATCAGCAAGCTGATTGCAGAGCAGGTTGCAGACCTGACTGCTGAAGAAATTCAGTCCATGATGGAAGTTCCTCAGGACACAAAGATGGGTGACTATGCGTTCCCATGCTTCAAGCTGGCAAAGACTCTGCGCAAGGCACCTCCACTGATTGCAAAGGGAATTGCCGAAGCAATCAGCGGCAATACCATGTTCGCAAAGGTTGAACAGGTAAATGCATACGTAAATATGTTTATTTCCAGAGAAAGCTTCGTAGGTGATGTGGTAACTTCCGTGCTGACGGAAGGCGCAGAATTCGGTAAGACCAACCTGGGCGACGGAGCCAATGTGGTAGTGGACTTCTCCTCTCCTAACATTGCAAAGCCGTTCCATATCGGTCATATCCGTTCTACCGTTATCGGTAATGCAATATCCAAAATCTACCGCGCTCTGGGTTACAATGTAATCGGTGTAAACCATCTGGGTGACTACGGTACTCAGTTCGGTAAGATGATCGTTGCATACCGTCACTGGGGTAACAGAGAAGACGTTATCAACGAACCAATCAAGACTCTGCTGGAATACTACACCAAGTTCCATGTAGAAGCAGAATCTCATCCGGAACTGGAAGACGAAGCGAGAGAAACTTTCGCCAAGCTGGAAGCCGGTGCACCGGAAGAAAAGGAATTATGGCAGTGGTTCCGCGATGAATCCCTGAAGGAATTCAACCGCGTATACGATCTGCTGGGCATTACTTTTGAATCCTATGCAGGTGAATCTTTCTATTCCGATAAGATGCCTGCAGTAATTCAGGAAATGCGTGACAAGAACCTGCTGGTACCATCTCAGGGTGCAGAAATCGTAGAATTGGGTCAGTTCGGTCTGACCGACGCACCGGTTATCAAGTCTGACGGTTCTTCCATCTATATTACAAGAGATATCGCTGCTGCAAAGTACAGAATGGATACCTATAACTTCGTAAAGGACATCTATGTTGTAGCTTCTCAGCAGAACCTCCACTTCCAGCAGCTGAAGAGAATCATCGAGCTGATGGGTTATGAATGGACTAAGGATATCGTTCACGTACCGTTCGGTCTGGTAAGCCTGGAAGAAGGTACCATGTCCACAAGACACGGCCGTGTAGTATTCCTGGAAGATGTACTGAATAAGGCAATCGAAGAAACACGTAAGATTATTCAGGAAAAGGGCGTAGCTACTGACAATATCGAAGAAACTGCAAAGATGGTCGGTGTTGGCGCGGTAGTATTCAACGAACTGTCCAATAACAGAATCAAGGACTATGTATTCAGCTGGAACAAGGTTCTGGACTTCAACGGTGAAACCGGTCCTTACGTACAGTACACCTATGCAAGATGTGCAAGCGTACTGAGAAACGCTGGCGAAGAAGCTGCTGCAAAGGCTGCAGATACATCTGCAGTAAAGGCAGAATACCTGACCAGCGAAAGTGCTTACCAGCTGGCAAGACTGCTGTACCAGCTGCCTGAAATCATCATCGATGCTGGTGATAAGTACGAACCTTCCATCGTTACCAGACATATCGTGGACATCGCACAGGGCTTCAACCGCTTCTATCATGATGAACACATTCTGGTTGATAACGAAGAAGAAAAGACTGCTAAGCTGGCTCTGGTGCTGGCTGCAAAGACTGCAATCAGAAACGGCCTGGCACTGCTGGGTATGGATGCACCGGAACGTATGTAGCGAATCTTTTAGGAGAGACAATATGCGTTATATTGGCAATATTTACAGGCCTCCAAGTGAGGCCTACAGCCTTCTGGTTCAGGTAACCATCGGCTGTACTCATAATAAATGTACCTTCTGCAACATGTTCAAGGCAAAGCAGTTCCGGGTGCGTGACCCGCAGGAAGTGCTGGAAGATCTGGCTTGGGCGAGACAGAAGTACAGAAGGGTGGACAGAATCTTCCTCTGTGACGGCGATGCTCTCTGTCTGACCAACAGCAAGCTGCTGGTTATCCTGAACTATATTAAAGAGCATTTCCCTGAGTGTGAGAGAGTGACTGCTTACGGACGTGCTTCCCAGGCACTCCGCAAAACCGACGAAGAACTTCAGGAACTCCGTGCCCATGGCATGACTATGGTCTATGTGGGTGCAGAATCCGGAAGTGCACGCGTTTTGGAAAAAGTCAACAAGGGTGAAACACGTGAAGAACTGATTGAAGGCGTACAGAAGCTGGAACGCAACGGAATCCAGACATCCGTAACCTTTATCAGCGGCCTTTCCGGACAGGACGGATGGGAAGAACATGCCATTGAGACCGGTAAGATGATTGCAGAAATGAACGCATCCTACGTGAGCCTGCTGACTCTCATGCTGGAACATCCGGCACCGATGCTGGAAGAACTGCGTAACGGAACCTTCCAGTACCTTACACCGGAACAGGTCCTGCAGGAAACCGCTTTGATGATGGAATATGCCAGACCGGAAAAATCCTGCGTATTCCGAAGCAATCATGCATCCAACTATGTTTCTCTTCGTGGAAACCTGCCGGAAGACAATGACCGTTTCATCGAAGAACTGCATCGCTGCATGAAGAACCGCGGCATGCTGAAAGACGAAAGATTCCGCGCACTGTAAGACGCGGAAAGGTGATTATGAAAATATTACTGACGACGTTAAATTCCAAATACGTCCATTCCAACCTGGCGCTGAAGTATCTTTATACGGTGGTGGCAGGGGAATACAGCGATGTGGAAATCCGTGAATTTACCATAAATCAGGATCTTTCCTACATCTATACGGAACTTGTAAGAGCAAACTGTGACATGGTTTGCTTTTCCTGTTACATATGGAATATTGAAAAAATAAAACAGCTGGCCAGTGACCTGAAGAAAGCCATGCCATCCATCAAAATCTGCCTCGGCGGACCGGAAGTATCGGCGGATGGTCCGGCTTTCGCTGTGGAAAATCCATGGGCAGACTACATTCTCTGCGGGGAAGGAGAATATCCTTTTTACCGGCTCTGCCAGGTGCTGGAAGAAAGCCGTAAGCACGAATGTGATCCGCCGCCGGAAGAACTTCTGCAGACTGTACCAGTACTGATTTACCGGGGCTTTGACGGAAAGGTCTACGTCAATGAGCAGATGGAACCGATGGACTTTAACCACATTCCGTTTCCGTATTCCATTCTGGACTGCAAGGCCGATCAGGTGGTTTACTATGAGTCGGTCCGTGGCTGTCCGTTCCGCTGCAGCTACTGCCTGTCTTCCATCGACAAGAGAATGCGGCCGCTTCATCTGGACCGGGTGAAGGCAGAGCTGGGATATTTTCTGCATAAGAAGGTTATGCAGGTCAAATTTATCGACCGTACATTTAACTACGATAAAGAGCGTGCCATGGAAATCTGGCGTTATCTGATGGAAAATGATAATGGCGTGACCAACTTCCACTTTGAAATCTGCGGTGATCTGCTGGATAAGGCGGCTCTGGATCTGCTCCGCGGCGCCAGAAAAGGTCTTTTTCAGTTCGAAATCGGGATTCAGTCCTGCAATCCGGAGACACTGCTTGCAGTGAACCGGAAAGAAAATGTCTACCCGATTCTCTATAATGTGGAACAGCTGATGAAGCTGGGCAATATTCACATTCATGTAGATCTGATTGCCGGTCTTCCGTACGAGACCTATGAGCTTTTTAGCCGTTCATTCAACAAAGTCTACGCACTTCGGGCGGATATGCTCCAACTGGGATTCCTGAAGGTTCTGGGCGGTACTCCGATTCGTGAGCAGCAGGAACAGTTCGGCATTATTTACCGTGACCGTGCACCGTACGAAGTGATCCGTACTGATGACATCCGGGCAGAAGAACTGTCCAGATTGCATATGATTGAGCATGTACTGGACATCTATTACAATCGGGGTGGCTTCACACGGACTGTGGACTATCTGATTGCGGAAACAGGACTTGGTGCCTTTGGATTCTACGAAAAATTGGCAGAGTACTATTATGACTGCGATTATCAGCACCGCAGCCGCAAAAAAGAAGATCAGTACCGTATTCTGCGCAAATACGCATACACCCTGGGCGAAGCAGCAGGGCGGGCAGCAGAGATTTTGCTGGGAGAAGACCTGGCGGAACATTTTAACGAAGAAGAACAGAAGCGCTTCTATAAGAAGGGCTGGGAGGTTATACAATGAGCAATAAAATCGAGGACCGTATCGGTTATTACCTGGTACCCCATCTGGAAGACTATGTTTTTGATGAACTGTCCGATGGGTACCTGGACCGTGCAGGCATTGCCGACATTATGATGGGCGTGCCGGTTCCTATTAATAAGAAGAAAATGATGAAGCTGACCACCGTGGACATGGCGAGAGCGATGGCTTTCGTAATCGGCTGTGACCCGAATTTTGATTATGCACAGAATTATATCGCTTACATCAAGCGTATGTTTGGCGATGAGTTCGTCAAAGCATTAATTGCTGACGGTGTGGACGGTGCAGTGAAGCATGACTACGATTATGCCTGCATTCAGTTCCGTGCAGCCATGCTGATCGATCCGGGCAATGTGGATGCAATGTACTGCTACGCACGTGCCTGCAAGGACGCTTATGAACTGGGCGAAGATGAAGACTTCGTTGGACGCTTCAAGGCGGAATCCCTGGATGCTTTCGAGCAGGTGACACTGCGTAAGCCTGATTTTGCAGAAGCATATTACTTCCTGGGCTATGGATATCTGAATCTGGGTCTGTATGTGAAGGCACAGCTGACATGGAAGGACTATCTGAAGCTGACCGAAGATCAGAAGGAAGAAGAAGCAGTGAAGGAACTGCGTAAGGACGTTCAGGTACGTCTGGCTGATCTGGAAGAACCGGTAAAGGTGGAACAGGGTTACAACCTGGTTCTGTCCGGCCGTTTTGAAGAAGGTATCGAAGCACTGGTTCCATATAAGGAAGGCAAGTACAAAGACTGGTGGCCTCTTTGGTACTACCTGGGCATTGCATATGCGGAACTGGGCATGAACGAAGAGGCAGTAAGCCATCTGCGTCACGTTCTGCAGCTGTCTCCAAGCAACCTGGAAACCATGGAAGACCTGGTGAAGGTGTACCGCCGTATGGGTGACGAAGATATGGCTGCCAAGTACGA
>JAFYKS010000029.1 GCA_017537495.1 Bacillota bacterium
ATACGGGACAGGGAAATTTATGTGCTGCCGTCTGAGGAGCATGTTTTCCTGAAATATGAAGCCAGAAATCATGATATGATGATGGACCGGCTGAAAGCACTGAAGGCACTGAGGACCGGTCAGCCGGCCATCGTCATTGCCCCGGTTTCAGCTGCAATTAAAAAGATTACTCCCCATGAAGCTTTCGAAGAAAAGGTGGTTAAAATCACCCTGGGCGAAGAGCTGGATGTGGAACTTGTAAAAGAGCGGCTGGTTCAGCTGGGATATGAAAGAATGGGTGTGGTGGAAGCCCGCGGGGAATACAGTATTCGAGGCGGCATCATCGATATCTACACACCGGACGGAGAATACCCTTACCGAATTGAACTTTTCGGGACAGAAGTAGACTCCATCCGAACCTTTAATATCGATACCCAGAGATCCGTGGAAAACCTGAAGTTCGTGGAAATTTACCCGGCGGAGCAGGTTTTGCTGGAAAAAGACCAGTTCCGTGAGGCGGCGGAAAAAGTCCGGAAGGAATATACCGCAGCTGCCAAGCGGATGGAGAAGAAATCGGAAGAAAAAGCAGAGAAACTGCGGAGACGCAGAGACGAACTGTGTGAATATATCGAGCAGGTTGCCAATGTGCAGCTGCTGGAAAACTATCTCCACTATTTCTACGAGGAAACAGAATTCCTGTGGGACTATATGGAGAAGGGATGGATTATGATTGATGATCCAGATCGGATTTATGAAGCGCTGGATCTGAGAACCAGAGAACTGAAGGAAGACTTTAGTGTCATGCTGGAAAGAGGGCAGGTTATTCCGAAAGATGAGGCTTTGCTGTCTGACCGCAGCGACTTCATGAAAATTCTTCAGATGCCGAAGGTAGCGGTATTTACACCGTTTCCAAAGGCGGTAGCCGGAATCGACCGGTTCGATAAGCTTTATAATCTTCAGAGCCGCCAGACACTGATTTTCAATGGCAAGATGAATGTGCTGGAAACCGAACTGAAGTCCTATGTTAACAAGGGCTACAAGGTTACCATCGTATGTGCATCGAAAGAGCGTCTGGATAATCTGCGGGAATTCGTGGAGCGTATCGGCATTATTGGCGTGCAGAAAAACGGCGGTGAAGTCCGATTCGAACAGGGCGTGCTGAACAGCGGCATTGACCTGCCGACAGAAAAGCTTTGCTGGATCAGTGAAAAGGATATTTTTGCAAGCCAGAAAGCCAGCCGGAGAAAGAAAAAGTATAAGGATAAAGGCCAGAAGATTCAAAGCTTTGCCGATATGCGGCAGGGTGACTATGTGGTTCATGAAAATCACGGTATCGGCCGCTTCCTGGGAATCGAACAGCTGACCGTCCAGGGAGAAAAGAAAGACTACATTAAAATCAAATATGCCGGTGATGACATGCTTTATGTTCCGGTGGAACAGATGGACATCGTTCAGAAGTACATTGGTAATGATGCTGCAGCACCGAAGATGAATAAATTGTCCGGCGGAGAGTGGAAGGCAACCAAGGCCAAGGCAAAGGCCGCCATCGCTGTCATGGCGAAGGATCTGATTGACCTTTATGCACAGCGTCAGATGGAAAAGGGATACAGCTTCTGCCCTGACACAGTATGGCAGAAGGAGTTTGAAGACAGCTTCCCGTATGAGGAAACTGATGACCAGCTCCGTTCTATTGAAGAAATCAAGGCAGACATGGAAAAACCGTTTTCCATGGACCGTCTCCTCTGTGGTGACGTGGGCTTCGGTAAGACAGAAGTTGCTGCCAGAGCCCTGTTCAAGTGCGTAGCTGACGGCAAGCAGGCGGCTGTTCTGGTTCCGACCACAATCCTGGCCAACCAGCATTATTACACCCTGAAGGAGCGGTTTGAAAACTTCCCGTTCAAAGTGGAAGTCATGTCCCGGTTCCGCAGTGATGCACAGAATCAGCAGACACTGGATAAGCTGGCAAAGGGGCAGGTTGACCTTGTAATCGGTACCCACAGACTCCTTTCGAAGGACGTAAAGTTCCAGGATCTGGGACTGCTGGTAATTGACGAGGAACAGCGTTTCGGCGTAGAGCATAAAGAAAAAATCAAGCAGATGAAAAAGAACGTGGACGTACTGACTCTGTCCGCCACACCGATTCCGCGTACTTTAAATATGTCTCTGACCGGTATCAAGGATATGTCCCTCATCGAAGAACCGCCGGAAGAACGTTATCCAGTACAGACATATGTGCTGGAGCAGGATGACCAGATTCTGAAGGAAGTCATCGAAAGAGAACTGGGCAGAGGCGGGCAGGTGTATGTTGTATTTAACCGTGTCCGCGGCATCCAGAAGATTGCAGATCAGATCGAGCAGCTTGTACCGGATGCCAAAGTGGCAGTGGGCCACGGCCAGATGAACGAGCACGCACTGGAAGATGTAATGCTCAGCTTCATCAACGGAGAAAACAACGTTCTGGTGGCGACAACCATCATCGAGTCCGGTATCGATATTCCGAATGCAAACAC
>JAFYKS010000344.1 GCA_017537495.1 Bacillota bacterium
CATAACGTGGCATTCGGCTACTACGACCAGGGCCAGCTCCTGCTCAATGACCGCAACACCGTGCTGGAAGAAATGAAAGAATCCTACAGACTGTACACTGACTCGGAAATGCGTTCCATCCTGGGCAGATTCCTCTTCCAGGGCGAAGACGTATTCCTGCAGGTAGGCAGCCTGTCCGGGGGCGAAAAAGCCCGTCTGGCACTGCTGAAACTCATGCTCAGCGGCGCTAATACACTGATCCTCGACGAACCGACCAACCACCTGGACATCGACAGTAAGGAAGTCTTTGAAGATGCTTTGCTGGAGTTCCCGGGCACCGTCATCGTCGTATCCCACGACCGTTACTTCCTGCAGAAGATTCCGACCAGAATCCTGGAACTGGAAGCCGGCGGCCTGACCGAGTACCTGGGCAAGTATGATTACTACCTGGAAAAGAAGGCGCAGCTGGGTTCCGGCAAACAGTATCTGGAAGGCATGCGTCAGGCCACTGGGCAAAACACCCAGTCCCAGGCTTCCGTCGCCGCAGAGCGTCTGGCTAATCTGGCAGACCAGGCTTCCGGTGGGGAAGATGTGCAGCTGACTGCCGCAGAGCAGCGTCAGCTGAATAAGATGAGGGAAGCAGAAGAACGCCGCCGCCAGAGAAAAATGGCGGAACTGGAAGAACGGATCGCTCAGCTGGAAGAAGAAATCAGCCAGATGGAAGGACAGATGGCCGATCCTGCCAATGCCATGGACTATCAGCTTCTGGCACGTCTGGGAGAAGAAGTTCATGAAAAGAAGGGCATTCTGGATGAAGTATATCTGGAATGGGCAGAGCTTGAAGAATAGCGAAAAGCGTTGAAAAATGCAAATGTTCTGTATATTTCACATAAAATTCAAGTATTTTGTTAAAAAATTCCCTTGCAATGCTACAGAAAAGTATTTATAATAAACCATAGTTTGAGAATGCAAACAGTTAGTTAGGAGGCAAATTATGACATTTGATAAGATTAAAGATATTATTATCGAACAGCTGCAGGTTGAAGAAGCCGATGTAAATATGGACACCAATCTGATGAAGGACCTGTCCGCAGACTCCCTGGATGCAGTTGAAATCATCATGGCAATCGAAGATACTTTCGGTATCGAAATTCCAGACGAAGATGCAGAAAAGTTCCAGACTGTAGAAGACCTGGTTAAGTACGTAGAAGAAAACAAATAATTTCATAGCATAAGAGAAAACCCGCTGTGAAAGCGGGTTTTCCAATTTGCGAGAAGGGGATATAAAATGGGAAAGGAAAAGCAGATTTCCGCAGCAGTTATCAGACGTCTGCCGCGCTACAGAAGATATCTGCATGAATTACTGAAAAAGGGCGTGGAGAAGATTTCCTCCAAGGACCTGAGCCATCTGATTGGCTACACGGCATCACAGATCCGTCAGGACCTGAATAACTTCGGTGGTTTCGGCCAGCAGGGTTACGGATACAGTGTACAGAATCTTCATGAAGAGATTGGCAACATCCTGGGTCTGAACCGGGTATATAAAATCGTAATCGTCGGTTACGGCCGTCTGGGCCAGGCTATGGCCGCATATATTGCAAAAAACGAAAAGAACTTCCACATCGCAGGTATCTTCGACGTGAAGCAGTCCATTCAGAACGTGGAATTCCAGGATGCTGTAGTACTGACCTGCGGTTCTCTGGCAGGCTTCATCGAAAAGGAAGGCGTGGATATCGCCGTTATGTGCGTTCCGCCTGAAAAGGCACAGTTGGTGGCAGATACCGTTGCAGGTGCCGGTGTAAAGGGCATCTGGAACTTCACCGCAGTGGACCTGGAACTGCCTGAAAACGTAGCAGTGGAAAACGTACACATGAGCGACAGCCTGCATGCTCTTGCATACTATATGCAGGATATGGAGCAGTAAACCTGCCGCATACATTATTACAAAAAAGAAAACACCCGGTTCCTGATGGATCCGGGTATTTTTATGTTCGTTGTTTAATTCCGTCGAATTAAGCTTCAGTTGGAGCGTCAACTGGGCAAGCGCCAGCGCAAGCGCCACAGTCGATGCAAGTGTCAGCATCTACTACGTAGATGTCACCTTCGCTGATAGCGTTAACTGGACATTCGTCGATGCAAGCGCCACAAGCGATGCAAGCGTCAGTAATCTTGAAAGCCATTGTAAATTCCTCCTTATTAAAGATATATCTTTGTACTGATTATAGCAGAACGCGTCGAAATAGTAAAGTGTTAGTTGCGTGTAAATTTTATCATTTAAAGTGCACACAATTTGTGGTACACTGTAAACAGCGGGATTCTGCACTATTCCCCGCAGGAGGTACAGCATGAAAATTTATGCACTGATAGGAAAAAGCGGTACAGGTAAGAGCTTCCACGCCATGGAACTGTGCCGGGAAAAGCAGATTGAGTCCATCATCGACGACGGACTTTTCATATACAAGAATACGGTGGTAGCCGGAATTTCCGCCAAGCGCCAGGCGACTAAAATCGGTGCGGTGAAGGTGGCACTCTTTAACGATGATGCCATCCGTGACGAAGTGGCCGGCGCCATCGGACACAAGAAACCGAAATCCATACTGGTTCTGGGTACCAGCATCGGCATGACCGACAAAATTATTCTCCGTCTGGGGCTGCTGCCGGATCAGGAGTCTCTGACGCAGGTGGAACGTATCTTTATCGAGGACATTACCACCGAAGAAGAACGCGCCATCGCCAGAACGCAGCGTGATGTGCTGGGCAAACACGTTATTCCGGCACCGGCACTGCAGCTGAAGAGGAATTTTGCGGGATACTTCATGGACCCTCTGCGCCTGTTCCGCGGCAAAGACGCCGGCGCAGCAGCAGAACGTACTGTAGTCCGTCCGACTTACAGCTACATGGGTGAGTACTTCGTGGACGAGCGTGTGCTGGAGGACATCGTCACCTGCGTGGCCTTCCATATGCCGGCAGTGGCAGCCATCATCCGCGTCATCCAGGATCCACGTCCGGAAACCTTTAAGCTTTCCGTGGCAGTGCGTCTGAAAAGGGGCTACCCAATCTGGGAAACCGCCCAGATGCTCCAGGAGCAGATTAACGATCAGGTAGAACTGATGACCGCCTTCAACGTGACAGAAGTCAACGTGGAAGTCCGCGGTATCGAGTAAGCGGCCTATGGCAGACGTTATGACAGTGACATTTGAGGTGAAGGACTTTCACCTTACACATATCTTCGACTGCGGGCAGTGTTTCCGCTGGAACCTGCAGCCGGATGGAAGCTGGGCAGGGATTGCCGGCGGCCGCCTCGCCCGTATGACGGAGGCTGATGGTATTCTCACAGTTACCGGAACAGCGGTTTCTCCTGACGAGTCCGAAGAAGAATTCCGCCGGTTCTGGTATGATTACCTGGATCTTGGGCGAGACTATGGAAAGATCAAGCGGTCCCTTGGCCGGGGCGATGCTGCCATGCGGCGTGCCATCAAAGCTGGTGAGGGCATCCGCATCCTGAATCAGGATCTTTGGGAGACCATGATTTCCTTTATCATATCCCAGAACAATAATATCCCGCGGATCAAAGGATGCATCGAAGCGGTGTGCAGAGAGTTCGGTCAGGTTATAGATGTTCCTGCAGAGCTGCGGCCGTTTGTCGAAAGTGAAAAACTGTACACTATTCCCGAACCGGAAGTGCTGGCATCCCTGACACGTGAAGACCTGGACGGCTGCCGCCTGGGTTACCGGGCGCCGTATCTCATCGAAACCGCCTGCCAGGTTCTGGAAATGGGAGGAATGGAAGCAGTTGAGAACCACCTGCGCCATGCCAAAGATCCGGTGGCCGAGCTGACGTATTTTGCGGGGGTAGGACCGAAAGTGGCCAGCTGCATCGCACTGTTCGGCGTGGGGCGTTACGATGCGTTCCCAATTGACGTATGGATGCGCCGTGCCATGCATACAGTATATAATATAGAAGAAAACCGCGTGGGGGAAATGCAGGCCTATGCCAGGGAGCATTTTGGGAAGTACGGTGGATTCGCACAGCAGTATCTGTTCTATTATATGCGGGGGCTGTAAATTCACAGACTCTACACAAAATTTATCCAATTGGACTATTGACTTTCAGCGGTCACAGGGTATAATAGTTTTAGCACTCGCGAAGAAGGAGTGCTAAATTAATGAAAAAATGTGCGGTATGGCCGCACTGAATAATATGGAGGAATATATAAGATGTTTGGAATCAAACCTTTAGGCGACAGAGTCGTAATCAAGAGAGCTGCAGCAGAAGAAAAGACCACAGGCGGTCTGATTCTGACCAGCGCTGCTAAGGAAATGCCTAACATGGCAGAAGTTGTTGCGGTGGGCCCTGGTACCAAGGACGAACCGATGGAACTGAAGGTTGGCGACAAGGTTATTTTCGCCAAGTACAGCGGCACTGACGTTAAGTACGAAGGTGAAGAATATACTATCATGCGTCAGGCTGAAATCCTGGCAGTTATCGAATAATTCAGGGGGTATAGAGAAATGGCGAAGGAAATTTTTTATGGCGAAGATGCCAGAAGAAAACTGCAGGCAGGTGTAGACCAGCTGGCAAACACAGTAAAGATCACATTAGGACCTAAGGGCCGTAATGTTCTGATTAATAAGACTTTCGGTTCTCCGCTGATCACCAATGACGGTGTAACTATCGCGAAGGAAATCGAACTGGAAGATGCAGTGGAAAACATGGGTGCACAGGTAGTTAAGGAAGTTGCTTCCAAGACTAACGACGTGGCAGGTGACGGTACTACTACCGCTACTCTGCTGGCACAGATTATTATCCGCGAAGGTTTCAAGAACGTAGCTGCAGGTGCTAACCCAATGGAACTGAAGAAGGGTATCCAGGGTGCAGTAGCAGTTGCTGTAGAAGAAATCGGCAAGATCGCACAGCAGGTAGAAAAGAAGGAAGAAATCGCACAGGTTGCTTCCGTTTCTGCAGCAGACCCTGCAGTAGGTGACCTGATTGCAGAAGCAATGGAAAAGGTTGGCCGTGACGGCGTTATCACCGTAGAAGAATCCAAGTCCCTGGGAACTACTCTGGACGTGGTAGAAGGTATGCAGTTCGACAGAGGTTACCTGTCTCCATACATGGTATCCGATGCTGAAAAGATGGTTGCAAACATCGAAAACCCACTGATCCTGGTTACCGATAAGAAGGTTGCAAACATTCAGGACCTGATTCCTCTGCTGGAACAGGTAATGAAGATGGGCAGAAAGCTGCTGGTAATCGCAGAAGACGTGGAAGGCGAAGCTCTGGCAACTCTGGTACTGAACAAGCTGAGAGGTATCGTGGATGTTGTCGCTGTTAAGGCTCCTGGCTACGGCGAAAGAAGAAAGGCTATGCTGGAAGACATCGCAGTTCTGACCGGTGCAACCGTACTGTCCGCAGACCTGGGCTATGAACTGAAGGAAGCTACAGCTGACATGCTGGGTACTGCAGCATCCGTAAAGGTTGACAAGGACACCACCGTTATCGTAGGCGGCGGCGGACTGAAGAGCGACGTACAGGCAAGAGTACAGAGCATCAGAAAGCAGATTGAAGAATCCACTTCCGACTTCGACAGAGAAAAGCTGCAGGAAAGACTGGCTAAGCTGTCCGGCGGCGTAGCAGTAGTTAAGGTTGGTGCTGCAACTGAAACTGAGCTGAAGGAAAAGAAGCTGAGAATCGAAGACGCACTGAACGCAACCAAGGCTGCAGTAGAAGAAGGTATCGTATCCGGCGGCGGCGTGGCTCTGGTAAACACCATCCCTGCAGTAGCTGCATACGTGGAAACTCTGACCGGCGACGTGAAGACCGGTGCTGCAATCATTAAGAGAGCACTGGAAGAACCAGTTCGTCAGATTGCTGAAAACGCAGGCCTGGAAGGCAGCGTAGTAGTAGCAGCAGTTAAGAACAGCCCAGTAGGCGTAGGCTTCAACGCTGCAACCGAAGAATACGTAAACATGATCGAAGCTGGTATCGTAGACCCTGCAAAGGTAACCAGATCCGCACTGCAGAACGCATCCTCCGCTTCCGCAATGCTGCTGACCAC
>JAFYKS010000345.1 GCA_017537495.1 Bacillota bacterium
CGCATCTGTCGGTATTCTGCAGGGTCTGTGCTCCTCCGGTGTTGTCACTTACGGCGCAGCCATTCCCATCATCCTGGGTCAGAATATCGGTACCTGTATCACCGCAATTCTGTCCTCCATCGGAGCAAACAAAGGCGCAAAGCGTGTAGCTGCGGTCCATCTGTCCTTTAACCTGATTGGTACTGTACTGTTCCTGGCTGTATTCTATATTGCCAATGCCATCGTGAAGTTTGACTTCCTGGGCGATGCTATGGATCCATGGGATATTTCCGTTATCCACAGTATGTTCAATATTGGCGTGACCATAGTTCTGCTGCCATTTACAAAGGCGCTGGAAGCACTGGCATGCAAGGTGGTAAAAGAAACAGAAGAAGAAAAGTCCAAGGACACTACTCTGAACCTGCTGGAAGAAAGATTCCTGGAAAGCCCGGACTTCGCAGCATCTCAGTGCAGAACTGTAGTTGTTAAGATGGCAAACCTGACCAGAGACTGTATCAATGCAGCGATGAATCTGATTGATAAGTTTGACAGAGATAAATGTGATTATGTATATCTGCTGGAAGAAAAGATTGACCGTTACGAAGACGCACTGGGTGCATACATCGTAAAACTGTCCAGACTGGATATCGGTCAGGAAGAAAACAGAATGCTGTCTATGATTCTGCATAATATCGGTGACCTGGAAAGAATCTCTGACCACGCGAAGAATATCGCAGAAACTGCAGAAGAACTCAACACTAAGGGTCTGGAATTCTCTCCAAGTGCCAAGGCTGAAGTTGCAGTATTCATGGATGCAGTAAGAGAAATCGTAGATCTGGCTGTAAATTCCTTCGAACAGGAAGATGTGGTTCTGGCTGCTGAAGTTGAACCGCTGGAAGACGTTATCGATATGATTCACTCCGGTGTTAAGGGCCGCCATGTTCAGCGTCTGCAGGAAGGTATCTGCACCATCGAACAGGGCTTCATCCTCAACGATCTGGGCACCAACCTGGAAAGAGTTGCGGACCACTGCTCCAACCTGGCTGTAGGTGTTATTGAACAGGCGAGAGGTCAGTTCGACATGCACCACTACCTGAGCGACGTAAAGAAATTTGATGCCGACGGTTTCGAAGAAAAGATGGCAAAGTACAGAGCAAAGTATGCTCTTCCAATGTAATAAAATCTATAAGGGGTTTTCAGAAAACAGCTGTATCCACAGCTGTTTTCTTTTGTTGCCTGAATGAGCTGTGATGTGATATACTAACCCTATAAAACAGGAGTGATTGATGATGAATATACTGAATCAGATTGAAAATAAAATACCTGTACTTGAAGACCGCCGGGAACTGCGTAAGCTGGTGTCCGGGGCACTGGACCTGGGGGAAGAACTGCTGATCAGCGGTGCGGAAGTAGCGAGAGTTGAAGATACCATCCGCCGTGTATGCCTGGCCTACGGTGCAGAAAGCGTAGACGTATTTACCATTACATCCACGGTTATTGTTACGGTGGATTTTGGTGAAAATGGAAGCATTACGCATACCCGGAGAATTTCCGGAACAAAGTTTAACCTTACCGCACTGGAAGCACTGAATGACCTGTCACGGCGTGCCTGCAGCTCCAGAATGGAACCTGCTCAGCTTCGAAATGAACTGAAACAGATTGGCAGACTGCCGAAGTATTCCTACGGACAGACCTGCGGAATCTGGGCCATGATCGCAGCCAGTTTCTCCATATTTTTCGGAGGGAACGGTTATGATGCATTTATTTCCGGATGTATTGCGGCGGTACTGTTTTTTGCACAGAGCCTGCTGACCAAGCTTCGGATGAACAGCTATTTTTCTACAGTACTCTGCAGCCTTCTGGGTGGTTTTCTGTCCAATATGGCATTTGTAGTATATCAGGGGCACATAGAGATTCATCCGTCCATGATAAATATAGGAATTATCATGCTGCTGATTCCGGGGATTACATTGACTACAGCAATCCGGGATATGTTCAGCGGCGATACCATATCAGGCCTTCTTCGATTTATCGAGGCACTGGTGCTCAGTGTGGCAATCGCCTGGGGATTTGCGGTGCTTGCGTCTCCTGAGTCCCAGTCTGTCAGTGTAAATCCATGGCTGCAGCTTGCGGGAGGCATTGTGGGTTCATTGGGATTCAGCCTGCTCTTTAATGTACGCATTCCGAAACGTCTCATCTGGTGTGCTGTGGGAGGCGGAGTGGCCTGGGGCGTTGTTCTGCTGGTACAGTTTGCCGGCGGAACAGAAGTTGCCGGATATCTGGCTGGAGCACTGGTTCTGACTGTTTATTCAGAGATTTTGGCAAGAATTCAATTCTGCCCATCAACTGTTTTTATTGCTGCGGCAACCATTCCGATGATTCCGGGAGGATCATTGTATAATACCATGCGGTTTGCAATGGACGAAGAGTGGGGGCTTTTCGCGGTACAGGGACTTCGGACCTTGGGATATGCCATTCTGATTTCAGCTGGAATTCTGATAATTCATACCATAATGAATGCGTAC
>JAFYKS010000346.1 GCA_017537495.1 Bacillota bacterium
GGCGTATTCGCTGTAGGCGACGTGCGTACCAAGGTGCTCCGTCAGGTAATTACCGCTGCAGCAGATGGCGCAGTAGCGTCCCATTATGTGGAAGAGTATCTGGCATCCAGACAGTAGTAGTTCTTATGAATATAACAGAAGGGGATGTCTCAAAATAATTAAATAGATAGCTCCCCTGAAAAGTAAATTAGTGACGTTGAGATCCTTAGTGGATTTTAACGTCACTTTTTTCTATGGTTTAAGGTTTAATTTAAATTTGGGCATAGCAAAACTAGCATGGTTCTGATTACATCATCTAAACAGCCTGCGTTGGTAAATCATACATTGTTGTTCCCTGTTTTCCGCTCTGTATTTTCCGGTGAAGTTTGTTGATATTGAAGCCCAGACACAGCAACTGGAATTCTACCATGATGTTTGGTATTCCACGAGTCAGAAACCGGCGAAACTCCATATCTTCTTTCAAACTTCCAAAAGCACCTTCTGCCTGTATGGATCGATTTAGCCTCAGTCGGATTCCTTTCTCGCTGGTAATATTCATGTGAGACTGTTGCCTCAGTCGCAGAAATTCTCTAGATACACTAATTCGACGATTCCCTTGAGCCTTGGTGCATTTACCCTTTACCGGACATCCCTCACAGGATTCGCATTCATAAATCGACTGTAGAACTTCATAATCGGATTTACCTTTACGCGCTTTTGAATTTCTTACGAATTTCAGTTTTCTTCCCTGGCTGCAGACATAACAATTCTCTTGCTCATCAAAATCCATGTTCTCAAGCTTGCTGATGTCGTGCTTGTAGCTGCGTTTCTTCCACCGGTCATAGGATGCAGGCTTTATGTATGCATTCTGATGATTTTACTCCAGATACGCATAGTTTTCTTCGCTCTCGTAACCAGCATCACAGATTACATTTTCTACTGTACAGCCATACATTCCCTTGATTTTCTCCAGGAATGGTTTTAATGTCCACAGGTCATTGGCATTTGAATATGCATTGCAGGCAATAACGTAACCACCCTCTACTGCAATCTGCATATTGTAGCCTGGCTTCAGCTGTGCGTTTCTCATGTGATCATCTTTCATATGAAGAAAGGTAGCATCGGAATCTGTTTTGCAGAAATTGTTCCGATTTCCCAGCAGTTCAAAATATCGGTCATACATTTCTTTCTTTTCAATCAGTTCCTCACACTCTTCGAATAGCTTCTGCAGAACTGTTTTCCGCTGGCCTTTACCGTGTACAAATGCCGGATTTTTCAGTTCAATCAGGCGCAGCAAACAGGTATGAACCTGGCGTAAAACAATCAGTGCTTCATCCTCAGCCTGCAGAGAAAAGGCAGTGCTAAATGCGTTATTAATTCTGGCCAGAAAATCTGGAATCTTTGCAATAAGTCTTGCGTGATATTTGTCTGCACTCTTTCTCCAAACGAAGGTATACTTGTTAGCATTTGCCTCTATTTTTGTTCCGTCGATAAACAGGTTTTCGAATTCCACCTCACCACGGGTGCGGAGCTGCCGTACAAACTGTACATAAAGATCTTCAAGACAAAACGTCAGACGTTCTTTCCGGAACCTGCAAATTGTATTATGGTCTGGAGCAGGATAACCAGAAAGAAGCCATTTGAAATTCAAGTCACGATGACATGCCTTTTCAATTTTGCGGGACGAATAGATTCCTTCCATGTAAGCATAGAGAATAATTTTCAGCATGATTCGAGGTGGGACCGCAGAATTTCTCCCGAAGAGAGAGTACGCCTGATTCAGACCGGAAAGGTCCATTTCCTCCACGATTTGGCTTAGCAGTCGAACGGAATCATTTTCAGGGATAAGAACTTCATAATTCAGATTCATAATCAGTTGAACAGAATCAACTTTCATGTTAGAATTCTTAGTGTAATTAATAGTACTGGACATACTTTAATTATACCAGAAAACAGGCTTCTTCGGGAGCCTGTTTTGGTCTAAACATATTGAAATTTCAACGTTTGTATGAAAGAAAAGAGCCGTAAGAAATTGCTATCTTACAGCTCTTGATTTTCTTTTTGGGGATATTCTAAATTATTTTATTTCGAGACAGCCCCTTATTTTTATTGAATTATTCAGCTTCTGTAACTTCTGCTTCCGGTGCATTTTTCTTTACGGATTCCACACCATTGAGGCAGCTTGCTTTCGCCTTGTATCCTTCGCTTACCGCGATAACCTGGCCGTTGGTAGCTTTCAGACGGAAACGGAACTCGCCGGATTTGTCTTCGTATACTTCGAACTTAGGATGCTTTTCTGCTGCAAAACCTTCTGCAGTCTGGTCTTCTACTGCAGCAGCAGGTGCATTTTTCTTCACGCTCTCAATGCCATTTCTGCACGCAGCTTCGGTAGTGTAAACTTCAGAAGTAGCGATTACTTCGCCGTTTCCTGCCTTCAGATCGAATTTAATGCCGGTATTGGTCTTTTTCATTACGAATTTGCCCATAATATCATCCTCCTGTGATTGGTTTCGAATGTGTCTCCTGCTGTAATTGTAATCCATTTCTTATTGGAACGCAACCTTTTTCACAGCGGCACATCGGAATGAACTGCAGTCTGCTGTCAGAAAATTGCAGGTATTTTTACGCTGTTAAGGATGTGTTAAGAAGACTCTTGTTTAGATAAAGAACGTGTTAAGAAGGGGCATAATGTGTCGATTTTATGTAGAATTTGTGTTAGAATCGCCGATGTACGTAACAAATCCATTAAATTTTATGGTGTTTAGAAAAGGAGAAAAACAAAATGGTAACTGGATTACTTAAGTTCTCTCCAGTGTTTGTACTCGCTGGATTGATGATTAGTGGTCAGGACGCATTAATCGCTGCTTTCCTGGCATGCGCATTTGCGTTCGTTATTGCAGGAGCTGTTGCAAAGGTTAAATTCCAGGATGCATTAGACTCTGCTATGAAGAGCGTTAGCCACATTCTGGTAGCTCTGTTTATTCTGATGTTTGCTTATGCAATGGCAGAAGCATTCATGTCTTACGGTGTAGGTGCTGCAATCATTAATATTGCACTGTCCCTGGGGATCACCGCAAAATCTGTAGCTGCAGTTGGTTTCATTTGCTGCTGCTGTCTGTCCGTAGCAACCGGTACTTCCTGGGGGACTTTCGCAGCTTGTGCACCAATCTTCATGTGGCTGTCCCACATCGTGGACGGTAACCCAATCCTGACTGTCTGTGCTATCGCAGGTGGTGCTTGCTTCGGTGACAACATCGGTCTGATTTCCGATACTACTATCGTATCTTCCGGTATTCAGGGCGTAGAAGTTATTCACAGAGTAAGACATCAGGGCGTATGGTCTGTAGGCTGTCTGGTACTGGCAGCAATCTGCTTCTTCGCATCTGGTATCGTAATGGGTCTGCCTGGAGAAACCGTAGATGCAGCGAATGTAATGGCAGAAATTCCTGCAGACGTATTCGCTTTCCTGGAAGTTGAAAGACCTGCAGCATTAACTCTGCTGGAACAGGTATCTGCAGGTGTTCCTGTATACATGGTAATTCCTCTGCTGCTGGTAATCGGTCTTGCAGTTATGGGATTCAACACCTTCATCTGCATCGGTTCCGGTCTGGTATCTTCCTACATCCTGGGCGTTTTCGCAGGTACTGCTGGTTCTATTCAGGATTGCCTGGATAATATCGTATACGTTGGTTTCGAAGGTGCTGGTGCCTGGGTTATCATCATGATGATGTGGGTTGCAGCATTCGGTGGTGTAATGCAGAAGATGGACGCATTCGCTCCTCTGGCAACTTTCGTAGTAAAGATGTCCAAGAGAGTAAGAGGTCTGCTGACCTGGAATGCGGTTCTGTGTATCCTGGGTAATGCTTGCCTGGCAGATGAAATGGCACAGATTGTAACCATCGGACCTGTTATCAAGCAGATTACAGAAGAAAACGTAGAGGGTTCTGAAGATGCTATGTACAAGCTGGCACTGAGAAACGCTACATTCGGCGACGCTATGGGTGTATTCGGTTCTCAGCTGATTCCATGGCACGTATACCTGGGCTTCTATGTAGGTATCGCTGCTGGTGTATATCCACTGGTAGAAATCACCAACATGGACTTCCTGAAGTTCAACTTCATGGCTTACATCGCTGTAGGTTCCCTGTTAATCCTGACCTTCACCGGTCTGGAC
>JAFYKS010000030.1 GCA_017537495.1 Bacillota bacterium
CAGTGAAAGCCCGCACGGAATTTCTCAGCTTTCATGACCAGCGTACTGTAACCGGTCCAACCCACACCAATGTAATTTTCGATGTGGTGGTCAGTCATGAATGCAGACTCACAGAAATGGAGATTGTCCGTTATTTCAATCAGATTCTGGCAGAATATGATGAGTCCTTCTTTGCTGCCGTGGAAATTGACCGAAACTACATCACGCTGAGCGAATAATTTCAGATACAAACAGACACTATAAAAGGGACTTCCTGCGAAGTCCCTTTTTTTCATGTTTAATTCACATCCGGAATCAGTTCGATATCCACATTGTCATACCATTTGCTCAAAGAGCGGTACACATACTCATTGCGCTCTTTCAGTTCTTCCACATGGAACACGCCGTCCTTGCTCTTTACATAAACATAGACCCACATCTGACGTCCCGCCTGAACGATATCCAGGAACGTGGTTTCATATTCATATGGCTGCAGACAGCGGTTTACAATTCTGCGGATGTCCTTTACGGTATCTTCCCCCGGTGCACGGAGCAAAATCTTCTCCATGGACTCTTTCATCACCCGGATTGGTTCCGGCAGCATACCTACGGAGATACAGATGGCGATTGCCGGGTCTACATAAGGCATTGCCCACGCCAGGGAAGTGCCTTCCATTAGTCCAGTGGCCATGTAGCCTCCTGCGATGGCGAAGCTGAGGAATACATCCATCTTCCAGCTGTACAGTTCCATTTTCAGCATGTCTGCACCAGTTCTGCAGTTAAGGTGACGGAGAATCAGGTATCCTGCCAGACATGCCAGGGCTACCACCAGTTCAAACCGGCTGACCGTACCTCCATCCACCAGATTTCCTCCGGTAAAGATGCAGCTGATACTTTCCTTCAGTACAATCACGGTCGCCAGAATCAGGCCCAGAGTTTTCACGATGAGAAACACCGTTTCAATCTGCGCATATCCATAAGGCATTTTCTGATTGTAAGGTCTGTAAACCATGGGAAGGAAAAACAGATATACAAGCAGGAATACAACCTCCACGAAGTCGTAAATTCCATCAATCAGGATGGAATGGGACCCTGCAACGAGGAACATGATAATTTCCGCCAGTCCTATGACTGCACCTACAATGGCGGAAATTTTCAGAATTAACATTTCGTTCTGCATTTTCTGCAATTTGTCTTTTTTTATCGCCGGCTTTTTCGATCTCTTCAGCATGGTTATCAGCCTCCTCACTTTTCGATGTTCGCTGCACCGAAAGCCCGACACGATTCCAAAATTAAGTTTTACCTGCGGCGCCAGGTGTCTTGTTTGATCGCCGGGAAATACCATACTGGTATTTCCTGAAAATAAAAATTAAGTTCAGAATAGTATATATTTAACTGTAGTTTATCTCGCGTGGGTACCGTCTATCCGGCCCACGGTGAAAATTATAAACTATCCGGCAACCGTATAGTCAAGTCTTTTTTGAAAAGAAAAACCCCCGCGGGCCGAAACCTGCGGGGATAGTGTTACGCTTTGCGTATGAATTTTGCGGGGAAGAAAATTACTTCCAGCCGTATTCCTTCTTCATTTCAGGGGACAGCTGATCCATCAGGTCATGTCTGCCGGTACCGGTGAAGATGGATACAGTCATGATTACCAGCATTGCGAAGCAGTAGAAGCAGCAAGGGATAATCATAGCAGCAGTCAGAGGAGCAGTACTGTCAGCAGCGAAGCCCAGAGTATAAATCATAGCTGGGGTCCAAGGCAGGCAGTATGCCAGAGTGTTGGACTGTGCGTCCATCAGGTTTGCAGTTCTGTAAGGGGAGATACCATACTTCTTAGCCATTGGCTTAGCGAAGGAAGCACCAACAGTCAGAATTGCAGG
>JAFYKS010000347.1 GCA_017537495.1 Bacillota bacterium
GGAGTAGCTTTGGGATTGGAATTTCCTGCAGGGGATGCCATGGACAAAATTGCAATGTCCAGCCAGGGACACCGCCAGATTTTCACTAAAATAAAGGTGAAGGACGGCTATGTAAACCTGTCCGGCATTGAAACACAGGGGCAGAGACTGCTCAGAGAATATCCGCAGATGGAACTTCTGGATGATCTTTTTGAGACCGTATCGGAATCTATCATGGAAATGACTCTGCAGCTCTCCTCAAAATATGATATTCATAACTTTATCTATGCAGGCGGTGTGTCCTGCAGCCGCTATATGCGTCAGTTCCTTTCCGAGCATCTTTATCGTGATCTGAACATCGCATTCGGCAAAAATGAGCTTTCTTCCGATAATGCAATCGGCGTAGCTCTTCTGGGAGGAAAAAAGATATGGCTTTAAGACCCGTTACGGTCACACAACTGAATGATTATATCGGGCGTGTGCTCCAGACGGATCCGCTTCTTGGAAACATATCAGCAATTGGTGAAATATCCAATCTGAAATACCACAGCAGCGGCCATGTGTATTTTTCTTTAATCGATGAAAACAGTAAGATAAACTGTTTCCTTCCTGCATCCACAGCAGCCGGTCTTCCATGGCAGCTCGGTGACGGAATGGAAATTGTAGTTCGCGGATACATTAACGTTTTTAAAAAGGGCGGCACATACACACTCTTTGTCAGAAGCATTGAAGTTTCCGGGGACGGAAGCCTGGCCCAGGCATTCCAGCTTTTAAAAGAACGTCTGGATAAAGAAGGCCTGTTTGCAGCAGAACATAAAAAAAGAATTCCGCAGTATCCGAAAAAAATCGGTGTCGTTACTTCAGAAACAGGAGCGGCAGTCCGTGATATTCTGAAAATCATTCAGAGCCGAACCAGCATGGTTGACGTTACTGTGTTTCCTGTTCTGGTACAGGGAGACGGCGCTGCAGCAGATATTGCAGGCATGATTGATTATATTAACGACAATTTCTGTGATATCGATACTCTGATTGTCGGCAGAGGCGGCGGATCCATGGAAGACCTCTGGGCTTTCAATGAAGAAATTGTAGCCAGAGCCATTTACAGAAGCCGCATACCCGTAATTTCAGCGGTGGGTCATGAAATTGACTTTACCATTGCAGATTTTGCTGCAGACCGCCGTGCGGAAACACCGACGGCAGCAGCAGAAATGGCAGTTCCTTCAGACATGGAACTGACTGAAAAAATAAATATGATAAAAGACAGTCTGCTTGTCCACCTGGAAAACAGAGTTGCAGGGCGGAAACTGCGGGCCCTGCAGTACCGACAGGAACTGGATGTTTTGCTGGAAAGACGGCTGGCTGAGGAAAAATATAAACTGGAACGATTCCGTTTGATTCTGGAAGAAAACCGTCCGAAAAAAATTCTGGACAAAGGCTATTCCATGATTGAAACGGAAGACGGCCAGGTGATCACTTCAGTATCCTGTCTGAAACCGGGAGCACGATACCGTATTCGTATGAAAGACGGCAGTGTAACCTTTACCATGGACGGGATTGTAAAGGAAGAAGGTGGAGCCCATGAGCTTTGAAGAATCATTAAAGAAACTGGAAGAAATGTCTGCGAAAATCAAAGACAGCAGCACCACACTGGAAGAAGCCGTTGCCTGCTATGAAGAAGGAATCCGCTGCTACGAAGCTTGTAGTGAAATTCTGAAAAACGCAGAACAGAAGATTGAAGTATTTTCGAGGTAAAAACCATGGACAAAAAGTTTGACGATTATAAGAAACTGGTGGACGAGCATCTGCTGGATTTCCTGCCGAATGTGGATAATAAGAGTATTTCTCTTTACGAATCCATGAAATACAGCCTGACTGCCGGCGGCAAACGCCTGCGTCCTGTACTTCTGCTTGCAGCCTGCGAGTTTGCAGGGGGAAACATTTATGATGCGATTCCGTATGCCTGTGCCATCGAATATATCCATACTTACTCTCTGATCCATGATGATCTTCCTGCTATGGATAACGATGATCTGCGCAGAGGACTGCCTACAAACCACAAGGTTTACGGTGAAGCACTGGCAATACTGGCCGGTGACGGTCTGCTGACTTCTGCTTTTGAAGCGATTAACAAGGACATGATGCTGTACTTTGACTCCGCTGAAAAAATGACCCAGCGAATCAAGGCATCCTACGAAATTGCAAAGGGGGCTGGCGTACGAGGCATGGTTGCTGGACAGGTGTCCGATATTGAAGGAGAAAATGTTCAGTATTCCAATGAAATGCTGGAATATATCCATATCAATAAGACCGGCGCACTGATTAAGGCAGCAGTCCGTGCAGGGCTGTTCCTGGGTAAACCTGACAGCGACATGGTAAACAACATGGACCGTTACGCAGAAAATCTGGGACTTGCTTTCCAGATTGCAGACGATATCCTGGACGTAATCGGCACAACTGAAGAACTTGGTAAAGCAACCGGTTCTGACGAAAAGAAAAATAAAAATACTTATACATCCATCAATGGTCTGGAAGCTTCTAAGAAACGACTGGCTCAGCTGACAAATAACGCGGTTGATGCCATCGCGCCATACTATGACAATGCTGAATTTTTCCGTGATCTTGTTATGGAACTTGCTAACCGCAAAAAATAAAAAAGGACATTTGGGATTATGAAAGATTTACTGGAATACAATTTTCCTGAGGATCTGAAAGGCATGTCCATTCATGAAATGGAACTGCTTTCATCTTCCATACGCAGTTTTCTGATTGACAAAATATCAGAAACCGGCGGTCATGTGGCATCCAATCTGGGTGTGGTGGAGCTTACACTTGCACTCCATCAGGTATTTGACAGTCCGAAGGATAAATTTATATGGGACGTGGGCCATCAATCCTACGTACACAAAATACTTACAGGCCGTGCAGACCAGTTCGATACACTTCGTCAGTTCGGTGGTTTAAGCGGTTTCCCGAAAGCACATGAAAGCGAACACGATGCCTATGACACCGGTCACAGCAGCGTATCGATTTCTGTTGCTGCAGGTATGGCTGCTGCCCGTGATCTGAAAGGGGAAGACCACGAAGTTATTGCAATTATCGGTGACGGTTCCCTGACAGGTGGTCTTGCATTCGAAGGTCTGAACAATATCGGAGAAACACGCTCCAAGGTTATCGTTATTTTAAATGATAACGGAATGTCCATTTCTCCGAACATTGGCAGTGTTTCCCAGTATCTGGGACGGCTGCGTACTTCGAAGGGTTACCTTGGCACCAAGAAATTTATTAAAGAACGTGTTGCATCCATTCCGAATGTAGGTTATTCCATTGCAAAAGGGCTGGCTACATTCAAGAATGATGTGAAGTACTCCATGATGGATCATAACAATCACGGCGGGGCGTTCTTTGAAGAACTTGGCTTTACCTATTTCGGACCTGTGGACGGACATAATCTGGAAGAGCTGCAGGATGTTTTGCATCGTGCAAAGAGTCTGGATGAGCCAGTACTGGTCCATGTAAAGACCATCAAGGGAAAAGGTTATATCAATGCTGAGAAGCATCCGGATAAATTCCACGGTATTGCACCATTTGATAAGACTACAGGTGCTCTGAAATCACAGAGTACGAATCCATCATGGTCCAAACTTGCCGGTCAGTTTGCATGCAGACTGGCAGAGGAAAATCCGGATATTGTAGCAATTACTGCAGCCATGGGTGATGCGACTGGTCTTGGACC
>JAFYKS010000348.1 GCA_017537495.1 Bacillota bacterium
CCGGGGAATACAGGAATCAGTACGCGAGGTTTTGCAACGGATGCTTTCGCTTTATATGTGATACCTTCTGCTTTTGTTGTGAATGCAGGGATTTCTGCTTTTTCTTCTGCAGCAGCACAGTTCATAGGGAAGATTTCTTCCAGTTTGTTTTCGTATACTTCGAAGATGTCAGCCAGAGCGATGCTGTCTGCGCCGTAAACGATTGCGTCACCGCCTGTTGTACCCAGAACTGTACCAACTTCAACATCTTCTGTCAGTTCCAGAACGAATGCGCCGTAGTTGTAACCGAAGATATCTTCTTTTGTTACGCCGTCAGCATATGTGAAGCCGATGTCGTTACCCATTGTCATTTTCAGAACTGCTTCAGCAACGCCGCCCAGTGTAGGTGTGTAAGCAGCAGCAACTTTACCGCTTCTCATCAGACCTGTTACCTGATCGAACAGTGCTTTCAGGCTGTCTGTTGTAGGCAGATCTTCTGCATCATATTCAGGTTTCACCAGAACTACTTTATGGCCTGCGCCTTTGAATTCGGGAGAAACGATATTTTTTGTGCTGTCTACTGTTACTGCGAAGGATACCAGTGTAGGAGGTACATCAATATTTTCGAAGGAACCGGACATGGAGTCTTTACCGCCGATCGCAGCGATTTCCAGACCTTTCTGAGCCATGAATGCGCCCAGCAGAGCTGCCAGAGGTTTACCCCAGCGTTTTTCATCTTTACCCAGTTTTTCGAAGTATTCCTGGAAGGACAGGTAAACTTCTTTGAAGTCTGCACCTGTAGCGATCAGTTTTGCAACGGATTCTACAACTGCCAGATATGCACTGTGGTAAGGGCTCTTTTCAGCGATGAAGGGGTTGTAGCCCCATGCCATCAGGGAGCATGTTGTTGTATCTTTCTTTTCTACGGATACTTTATTTACCATCGCCTGGATGGGTGTTTTCTGGTTTTTGCCGCCGAAAGGCATCAGAACTGTACCGGCACCGATTGTGGAGTCGAAACGTTCGGACAGACCTCTCTTAGAGCAGATATTCAGATCCTGAGCCAGATCCATGTAACCTGCTTTGAAATCAGCGGGGATTTCTTTTACGAATTTTTCAGGAGCTGCAGGAGCAACATCAATGTGTTTTTCAGCACCATTGGAATCCAGGAATGCTCTGGACAGGTGAACGATCTGTTTGCCGTTCCATGTCATTTTCAGAGTAGGTTCTGCTGTTACTTTCGCTACAACAGTTGCTTCCAGGTTTTCGCTGTATGCCAGTTCTTTGAATCTTTCTACGTCTGCTGCAGCAACAACAACTGCCATTCTTTCCTGAGATTCGGAAATAGCCAGTTCTGTGCCGTCCAGACCATCATATTTTTTAGGTACTGCGTTCAGGTCGATTTCCAGACCATCTGCCAGTTCACCGATGGCAACGGAAACACCGCCTGCACCAAAGTCGTTACAACGTTTGATCAGTCTGGATGCTTCAGCGTTTCTGAACAGTCTCTGCAGTTTTCTTTCTTCAGGAGCGTTACCTTTCTGAACTTCTGCACCGCAGCTTTCCAGGGATTCTACTGTATGAGATTTGGAAGAACCTGTAGCACCGCCGCAGCCGTCACGGCCTGTTTTGCCGCCCAGCAGGATGACAACGTCGCTGTCTTCAGGACGTTCTCTGCGTACGTTTTCAGCAGGAGCTGCACCAACAACTGCACCGATTTCCATTCTCTTTGCAGCATAACCGTCGTGGTACAGTTCGTCTACCATACCGGTAGTCAGACCAATCTGGTTACCGTAGGAGGAGTAACCTGCAGCTGCAGTCGTTACGATGGTTCTCTGAGGCAGCTTGCCTTCCAGAGTTTCGCTTACAGGCTTCAGCGGGTCAGCAGCACCGGTTACACGCATTGCTGCGTAAACATAGGAACGGCCGGACAGCGGGTCACGGATTGCACCGCCCACGCAGGTAGCAGCACCACCGAACGGTTCGATTTCAGTTGGATGGTTGTGAGTTTCGTTCTTGAACAGCAGCAGCCAATCCTGTTCTTCACCTTCCACGTCAACCTTGATCTTTACGGTACATGCATTGATTTCTTCGGATTCGTCGATCTTAGGCATCTTGCCTGCCTTCTTCAGAATCTTCGCTGCGATGGTACCCATGTCCATCATGTTGATTGGTTTAGTTCTGTTCAGTTCAGTTCTGCAGTCGATATAACGCTGCCATGCTGCTTCCAAAATCGGATCTTCAAAAGTCACCTTGTCGATGGTGGTATTGAAGGTTGTATGTCTGCAGTGGTCGGACCAGTAGGTGTCGATCATGCGGATTTCTGTGATAGTAGGGTTTCTGTCTTCAGACTGGAAGTACTTCTGGCAGAATGCCGCATCTTCCACGTCCATAGCCAGGCCGTAGTTCTTTACGAACTCTTCCAGACCTGCACGGTCCAGACCGGTGAAGCCTTCGATGGTTTCAACTTCGGTTGGAATTTCGTATTCCATAGCCAGGGATTCCGGCATTTCCAGCGCAGCTTCTCTGGATTCAACAGGGTTGATTACGTACTTCTTGATTGCTGCCAGTTCTTCGCAAGTCACGTCGCCGTAGATTGCGTAAGCCTTTGCAGTTCTTACAGTTGGACGGTCACCCTGGGAGATGATCTGAATACACTGTGCTGCGGAGTCTGCACGCTGGTCGTACTGACCTGGCAGGTATTCAGTCGCGAACACAACTGCGCCTTCCGGTGCAAAATCTTCTGTCACGATGTCCAGCTGCGGTTCAGCGAATACGGTGTTCTGAGCGTAGTCAAACAGATCCTTTTCGATGTTTTCCACATCGTATCTGTTAGCCATTCTTACGTCAGTCACTGTTTCGATCTGCAGCAGACCCTTGATGTCAGCCAGCAGCTTCTTCGCTTCGTGGTCCAGACCCGGTTTCTTTTCTACAAAAATTCTATAAACCATTTTTTATTATGCCTCCTTTGCAGCCAGAGCTTTTGCGCCAATGTCTTTTCTATAGTAAGCGTTGTCAAAGTGTACCTTTTCAACCTGCTTGTATGCTTCAGCCACTGCGTCTTCCAGCTTTTCAGCTCTTGCAACGACACCCAGTACACGACCGCCATTGGTCAGAACTGCACCGTCTTCGCCCAGCTTTGCACCTGCTACATACAGGATGCCGCCGAAGTCTTCGTCTGTAGTGATTGGGAAGCCCTTTTCGTAAGCCTGAGGGTAGCCGTTGGATGCCATTACTACACAGCATGCCGCGTCGTCCGCAAACTTAACCATTTCTTCCTTCAGAGTACCTGCAGCAGTTGCCATCATGATTTCCAGCAGGTCGCTGTCCAGCAGAGGCAGAACTACCTGAGTTTCAGGGTCACCGAAACGGCAGTTGTATTCGATTACTTTTGGTCCCTTTTCAGTAATCATCAGACCGAAGTACAGGCAGCCGCGGAATTCTCTGTCTTCCTTCTTCATTGCTTCGATGGTAGGCAGGAAGATTTCCTTCATACATCTTTCAGCAACTTCAGCTGTATAATAAGGGTTTGGAGCGATGGTACCCATACCGCCGGTGTTCAGACCCTTGTCACCGTCCAGCGCACGCTTGTGGTCCATGGAGGAAACCATAGGAACCACGATGTTGCCGTCAGTGAAGGACAGAACGGAAACTTCCGGACCGGTCAGGAATTCTTCTACTACGATGTTGCTTCCGCTTTCACCGAAGATTTTGTCTTCCATCATGGAAACAACTGCTTCCTTCGCATCTTCTCTTGTTTCTGCGATGATAACACCCTTACCCAGTGCCAGACCGTCAGCCTTGATTACAGTTGGGATTGGGCAGGTTTCCAGGTAAGCCAGCGCTGCATCCTTATCGCTGAATACTTCGTATTCTGCAGTAGGGATACCGTACTTCTTCATCAGATCCTTGGAGAATACCTTGGAACCTTCGATGATTGCAGCAGCCTTAGTTGGACCGAATGCAGGAATGCCAGCTTCCTTCAGCGCATCCACGCAGCCCAGTACCAGCGGATCGTCAGGTGCAACAACAGCGAAATCGATTGCGTTATTCTTCGCAAAATCTACAATCGCATCGATATCCTTCGCGCCGATGTTCACGCAGGTAGCATCCGCTGCCATACCGCCATTGCCTGGCAGTGCAAAGATTTCTTCTACAGAGCTATTTTCTTTCAGTTTCTTGATGATGGCATGTTCACGGCCGCCGCCACCAACTACTAATAATTTCATTTCATTATTTCCTTTCTCATCCGGGGACTTTTATCTCTCGTCCGGATATCCCGTATTTGCCTCGTTTAGTCCTCGCCCCTCCGGGTCTGCGGAATCACTCCGCAAACAGGGATGCCCGGACTAAACAGAAAAGTCCCATATGACAATGCAATCATTTAAATGAACTTATAACTATTCCACGATGCCCGAGACCAGTGACGCATATCAGCAATCCTTCGCTGTACGCTTGTTCCCTGGCAGTGTGGTTAATCCCCGTTTCCCGAACGATTTCGCAGGCATCTTCGCTGCCGAGGACTAAGTGAGGGAAATGTGGGATGAACCACATTAGTGGTGGAATAAACGCATACCTGTGAAGGCCATTGCAATCTGATATTTGTCACAGGCCTCGATAACAACGTCGTCTCTTACGGAGCCGCCTGGCTGTGCGATGTAGCTTACGCCGGACTTCTTTGCGCGTTCAATGTTGTCGCTGAACGGGAAGAATGCGTCGGAACCCAGTGCTACGCCGGTCTTGGTTGCCAGGTACTGCGCAGCTTCTTCAGCTGTCAGAGGTGCAGGCTGCTGGGTGAAGTAGTTCTGCCAGATGCCTTCTGCACATACGTCTTCTTCGTTCTTGTTGATATATCCGTCAATTACGTTGTCTCTGGTCTGACGGCCAATGTCGGATCTGAACGGCAGGTTCAGAACCTTTGGCATCTGTCTCAGGAACCAGGTGTCAGCCTTGGTGCCTGCCAGTCTGGTACAGTGAATTCTGGACTGCTGGCCTGCGCCTACACCGATAGCCTGTCCGTCTACTGCATAAGCAACGGAGTTGGACTGGGTGTACTTCAGAGTGATTAAAGCGATGATCAGGTCACGCTTTGCGGAGTCAGGCAGTTCCTTATTTTCAGTTACCAGATTTTCCAGCAGAGCTTCGTTGATTTCGAAGTTGTTTCTGCCCTGTTCAAAGGTGATGCCGAATACCTGCTTCTTTTCCTGCGGTGCAGGAACGTAAGCTTCGTCAATCTGTACGATGTTGTAAGCGCCCTTCTTCTTGGTCTTCAGGATTTCCAGAGCTTCCGGCTCAAAACCAGGAGCGATTACGCCGTCGGAAACTTCGCGGGAGATAATCTTTGCAGTGGTTACGTCACAAACGTCGGACAGTGCAATCCAGTCGCCGAAGGAGCTCATTCTGTCAGTACCTCTTGCTCTTGCATATGCGCAAGCCAGAGGGGATTCGTCCAGACCTTCGATATCATCTACGAAGCATGCCTTCTTCAGGTCATCGGACAGCTTTACGCCAACCGCTGCAGAAGTTGGAGAAACGTGCTTGAAGGAAGTTGCTGCCGGCATGCCC
>JAFYKS010000349.1 GCA_017537495.1 Bacillota bacterium
CCCATGTTTACTGCTTCCAGTGACTTATCTACCCGGCGGCGGATTTCATCAGGATCAATTCCCAGATTTTCCGGTCCAAAGGCCACGTCATCCTCTACGATGGCAGACACCAGCTGATTGTCCGGATTCTGGAATACCATTCCTGCAGTCTGGCGCACATCCCACACGTGCTCATCAGAGCGAGTATCGAAACCTGCCACATAAACAGCTCCTTCCGTAGGAAGGAGCAGGCCGTTCAGGTTCTTTGCCAGAGTGGACTTGCCGGATCCGTTCTTTCCGAGAATGGCGGTGAAGCTGCCCTTCTCAATCTGCAGGCTCACGCCATCCACAGCATTGACCGGTTCCCGGTCTTCTTCTCTGACATAGCTGAAAATTAAATTGTCTATGGTTATAATTGGTTCTTTTTCCATTCTGTTAACTTCTCTTTATCTGTAGTATTTATCCATGTATCTCTTCAGATCATGGGCATTAAACTGGCCCGGTGCGGTCGCCTTGCTGCCGCAGGCATAGGTCATCACAGACCCGAAATCGCCTCCGCAGATTCTGCTTGCCTGACCTTCATCTCCCATGGCAATAGCCAGGAATGGTGTATGACCCTTCAGCTGGTTATAAGCAAAGGATCCTTCCAGGATTGCATAGGCATCTGCTTCCGTATTGGCAAAGGAAATAATCGCCAGCATATCCGCACGGCATCCCTCCATCTTTACAAACTCCATGGAGATTTCATCCTTTGTCATAATCCGTTCCAGCTCATGATAGGTCAGCAGGACTTTGGTACGGCGGCGGTGAGCCTCCTTAATAAGCTGTTTCGCCTGGCTGTTCTTCCAGTCGATAACCAGGTAATCGGCAACCCCCATGGCAAGACGCAGATAGCGGTTCGCCTCCTCTTCTTCCCCCTGAAAACCGAAGAAGAAGGTCTTATTGCGGCACATGGTCTTTACCAGCTTCAGCAGCTGAATAAACTCTTCCTTGCTGTAGTTTTCCAGGCCGGCACCGGTTTCCGGATACCATTCCACAGCCTGGCAGGCATCCCCGTACTGATCGATTTCTGCCTTAATTTCTTCTGGTGTTCTGCAGTTCAGAGTCAGACAGATCTTCGGTCTTTTTTTCACTTCTTTCATTTCACTTACCCTCAAAATATTCAAATCACACTATAACTACCGTCTCGCACTGCGCCGTCCCAGAAAACGGTACAGCAGGTAGAGACAGTGAAATACCACTACAACCAGAGCTACACAGCCGGCCAGATATCCCGGATATCCGAATCTGGTGCCCAGCAGATTCCAGATTGGAACCAGCGGAGATCCTTCTGATGCCTCGTTGAGGAACAGGAAGTTGGTATCGTTGTTCAGGTTGAACCAGAACAGTCCCGGTACCAGCAGCAGAACAATTCCTACCGTCATCCACAGGCCCCTGTAAGTCGGACGGTATTCTCCGTTTCGATAGCGCATCACCATGTAGAATACGATCCATGCATGGAACACGAAGCTGTGAATGTTCATAAAGTTCAGGAACGGATACTCCGTCCAGTTACAGAACAGAAGCGCAGATGCCGCTCCCGGCATAAACGCGTAAGGAATCATCTGCCCTGTAATCTTCTGATTCTCCAGGAAGGCATCTGCCAGCAGGGCAAAAATCGCCAGCCCGCACAGATGGAACGGAAGGTATTCCGCATGCCAGAATCCGGTAAAATACAGAATCAGGTCTTTTACAATTTCAGATACCGCCAGCGCCACTGCGAAAAATCGCCGCATATTCCGCTGCCGCTGCTCTCCGATTCCCCGGTTTCCCGGCGTCGTTACCGCATTGGAACGGATGCGGATGCTTCCGTGGCCGTCCAGACCTTTATAGTATGTACTGATCAGAACAGCTGCTGCAATAATGACAGCCAGCCAGATCAGATGTCCAGCAGAGTACAGGTCAAACCCGATATCCAGATTCTGTTCCTTGATTTCCAGTTTATTCGTCCAAAAATATTCAAATGACATTTCAGTGCTGTTAGCAGGTTCCCATGCAGAATCACTCAGTATACAATACCACAAATGGGCACCGCCAATCCCCCTATTTTCATGAAATTGAGCAAAATCTTTGC
>JAFYKS010000350.1 GCA_017537495.1 Bacillota bacterium
AACGGTATACTTCATAGTAATCCACCTTATAGCCTGGTGACTTTTTCCAGTCCAGACGGACTTTTCCGCTTTCCGTCAGAGAAGTCTGAAGATCCACGGTTGTAGCCATTACACCGCGTGCAACACTGCTTACAGGCTTTCCGTCTTCCGGCTGAGGATTTCCGTCAGGCTGCGGTTCTTCCGGAACTTCCGGAGTCACAGGAGTTTCCGGTGTTTCAGGAGCTTCAGGCTGCGGCAGACTCTTGATAGTTCTCCATGATTTGGTGGACCATGGAGTATATACCTTCTGCCCGTCAATCAGACGCATTCCGCGTACCTTATAGTAATAGGTGTTTCCAACTTCAAAATTTCCACTGTCGGAGAAGCTCCGAACTGTGCCGTCTTCTGTAATGTAATATGCTTTCGTGCCATAGCCGTTGCTCTTTTTCAGGGAGCGGAACACCTGATAGCATGTCATTTCCACGCTGCTGCTGTCAGTCCAGCTGACAGTAATCACACCATCTACGCTGAGAGAAGAAGATGCTTTCAGAGAAGCAGCTTCCACTGCCGCACGGATGCTTCCATCCGGGTCTTCCGATATGCAGGTGATTTTTACAGAGTATACACGCTGCTCGCCATTGGCTGCAGTTACAGTAATATCTGCATACTGTTCCCCTGTTGTCAGGGTAATGAATCCGGTTCCGAAAACAGATGCACTGCTGTTTCTGGCAGCCGCATCAATCTGCACAGACTTCACTCCCGGAGGAACAATCACTTCATAAGAAGTCTGTGTACTGCTGAACACTGGATTCATCGCATATCCGCCGACGGAAAGTGATGCCAGATAATTATCATTGTTTGCACTGGAAACAGGCTTCAGGCAGGCCGTTTCCGGCATGCTCTGATATACCGGAATGATAAAGGTCATGGCCTGATCCAGTACAGTCAGATAGCCCTTTCTTAAAGCAGCTGCTTCACTTTCGGCCCCCTGTACATTGGTCATGTACTGGCCTTTCCCCACATTTTCCGCACCGTTCATTACATTGAACTTCTTGAAATAGAGGGTATTTTTATTGTTTTTAACGTAGTTTTCGCTGTAGAAGGATGCGCCGCCCAAAATAGACTGGTAGATGCTGTTCCATGGACGTTCATAGGTTCCGGACTGGCTTGCATACCAGAGACCTCTGGTTACTGCATCCATGCCCCCAGCCTGGTAGGCACCTACATTAAAGTGATTGTAATATCCTTCATATCCTTCAACCGTACCGGAAATGCTCTTTCCGATGCCGGAATTTCCCTGTTCCACCAGAATCATAGACGCCAGTACGTAAGGATTGACCTCTGTCCGCGCACCAACTTCCATCAGCACATCATTATATGTAAGATGTGTCTCTTCAGGGAATTCTCCCCCCATGAATGTTCCAGTCAGTACACCCTGCAGGCCTTCTGCATTCTGGGTGCGGCCATCATAGGAATGGGCCATAAACTGGAAGATTCCTCCGTGATTCAGGAAGTTTCTTGGGTCCATGTAATGCTCGATAATGGTTCTGGATGCGGTAACCCAGTTTCCACTGTCGTACTGAATGTATTTTCCGGTATCCGGATCATAGGCACCGGGATCCGTAGACTTCCATGAGGCTGCAGCCGTACCGGTTACCAGAGTAACTCCCGGCTGGCTTTCTGCATCTACCGCCGATGTCCAATCAAGCCCTGTATGAGCTGCCTGGAATACCCAGTGCGGATAGTCCGCATGAATCTGACGGAGGTAAGGCTTATAGCTTTCAGGGAATCCCTGGATATCCATTTCCATCTCAAAAACTGCATCATACACATACTCATTAGTACTGTCAATGGCAATATAATCAGAGCTGACATAACCGATGCCGCCGTTGTAATAAATCATATACCAGGCTGTACCGGTATAGTCCTTTTCTGTTTCCAGAATCGTTACCTTCTCACCCATATAAATCAGTCCCAGAGCCTGATTCAGGGTTCCCGGAGCAGTTCTCACGTTCAGTGCATCAATGACAACGGTACCGGTCTTTTCCGCTGCAGAAGCCTCATCCGCCCACAGACTGCAGCCCAGAAGAAGGGACAGAACCAGAAGACAGATCAGAAGAGCCTGCTGCAGAGATTTTGTCCGGCATGTGCCGTTTGCCCCCATCATTTGGAAGGCCCCAGTCTGCCGTCATTATAGTGCTTACGGCAAAGAGAAATGTACAT
>JAFYKS010000031.1 GCA_017537495.1 Bacillota bacterium
CATAACTTTAATTACAATCAGAGCATCCCTGGTTCCCGCAGCAGCCATACCGGCCAGTACCGAAAGACGATGTCCCCTGTGCATCCCAACTGCAAGGAAGACCGCCAAGCCTGCCAGAAGCGGAAAAATCATTGAAAGTCCAGTGAATAAGGTTACTGCCATGGCACTCAGAAATATGCCAAAGGCAATCAGTAAATCCATTTATTCAGCATCCCCTTTCTGACGAGGTCCCAACTCGTTCAGCAGCGTAAAGCCCAGAATCAGCAATCCGCCAAGGCCCTGCAGCAGAGTCATGGCTTCACCCAGAACTACGGTAGAAATGAGCACTGCCACCAGAGGGTCGATGTAGCTTAAGATAGACACTTCCTGACCCTTCAGTTCCTTCAGAGAAGAGAAGTACAGGCAATATGTCACACCGGTATGGAACAGACCCAGAATCAGCAGACAGATCCAGCCTTTGGTGTCCAGTACTTCCAGATGGAAACCGCTGGTTGCTGCCACATAGGGGATCAGAATCAGGATGGCTGCGAAGAACTGGAACAGCGTCCGCGGCACACCTTCTGTATGTTTCATGAACTTATTCAGCAGGATTACAGTGGCGTACAGTGCTGCTGCACCAAGACCATAGGCAATACCAATACCGTCACTTCCACCGCCGGACAGACCGCCGTTGGCAATAATCAGCACCAGTCCAAGAGTGGACATGACAAAGCACACAATCTGCTTCGCGTTCAGCCGTTCACGGAACAGGAATACGCAGGTCACCGTTACGATAACCGGTGCGAAATAGTAACACAGTGTTGCCACAGAAATGGTTGTGTAGTTATAGGCCTGGAACAGGAAAATCCAGTTGAAGCCCATGGCCGCACCGGAAAGAATCAGGTATTTCAGGTCTTTTTTAATGCCTTCCCAGTCCAGTTTCTGACGGGTCAGTGTGAGAAATGCAACAATAAGGGTTGCCGCCAGTACAGCACGGTACAGAGCCAGTTCCCCGGAGCTGACCGCAATGTTTCGTGTAAACAGTCCCAGCGTCCCGAAGACAGTCATGGAAAGAATCAGTTTCAGTTTGCTTGAAGTATTTTTTGTCATAATTTCAGGTCTCTCCTAAGCTGGTCAAATTTTTTCAGGAACGCCTCCTCCACTTCCTGCATGGGCAGAAGCTGGTGTTCCGGCAGATGCTTCAGATTCCGGTAGTTCTCATTAATTTCGTCTCTCAGCAAAATCTTCATGTCCCAGGACATGGCATCATCATCGATTTCTTTTATCATCCGGCATTCTTCTTCCGTCAGCGGTTCTCCTGGAATATATGCATTCCAAATGGTATCGATGAGTCGGTTTTCAATGGTACGGTACTGGGGAATCTGCTGTTTTACCGGTCTCACCAGGTCAGACATATAGGCCTCACTGCCGTCATGAAGGAGTGCACCCATCTGCACTCTTGCAGAACAGCCTCTCAGTCGTGCTTCCTCTGCGCAGATTAAGCTGTGCTGAGCCACGGAAAAGAACTGTATCACGTGTCCCCCTCCCCTGCACACCAGAGAAAGTGCGTGGGCAATATCCCGAATATCTATATCTTCCGTCCGCGGTTCTACCGGATTCATCCGGATACCGCTGTATGTGGTTATGGTTGGCATGGAGCCCTCCTTATTTGTCGTCATATTCAATAATACCGCCGCAGGTTGGACATTCGAAATGAATTTTCTCAGACCATTTCAGAATATCCATCATCTTAATCATCTTCAGTTCGCCGCAGTGCGGACAGCGGATTTTGGAAGACCGGATCAGCAGTCCAAACACACCTACTGCCAGACCTGGCAGGAAAAATACCATGTTCTGTGTCAGTGCAGCAAGTCCCATCAGTGCCACAAAAATGGCCAGACAGACGATGACAAAACGTGCAGTTTTTCTTGATAACTTTTTCATCTATTTTATACTCCTTTTTTGATGTTTCTTTTATCTTTTCATTTTAACATATTTTTTCTGTTCTGGAAAGCAAATAAAGAAAAACAGCGGCCTTTCGAGACCGCTGTCTTTCGATTATGAGTTCCTGCAGGAATGCGAGGAGTGATTTTATCTTGTGATTGCCTTGAATGCTGCAGCCTGTGCAGTGATGCCTCTTTCAGCTGCAAAACGTTCAATACTGGATGCACCGAAGAAGCCGTCGATTTCAGGAATCTGGCTGATGATGTACTGTGCATCGTCAGGTTCAGCAATTGGACCGCCGTGGCAGATAACCATGATGTCAGGATTTACTTCACGGCCTGCTGCGATGATTTCCTTAATCTTTACTACACAGTCGTCCAGAGTCAGTGCAGTCTTTGCACCGATGGTACCCTTTGTAGTCAGACCCATGTGAGCTACCAGAATGTCTGCACCTGCTTCAGCCATTGCACGAGCCTGGTCAGGATCGAATACATATGGACAGGTCAGCATATCCAGTTCATGAGCCTTTCTGATCATGTCTACTTCCAGACCGTAACCCATGCCGGTTTCTTCCAGGTTCTGACGGAATACACCGTCGATCAGACCTACAGTTGGGAAGTTCTGAACACCGTTGAAGCCCTGAGCCTTCAGCTGCTTCAGGTAAATTTCCATTACACGGAACGGGTCAGTACCGCAAACGCCTGCCAGAACAGGAGTGTGCTTAACCACAGGCAGAACTTCTGCACCCATGTCTACTACGATCTGGTTTGCATCGCCATAGGACAGCAGACCAGCCAAAGAACCACGGCCAGCCATACGATAACGGCCGGAGTTGTAGATAATCAGCATGTCTGCGCCGCCTGCTTCACTGGATTTTGCAGTGATACCGGTACCTGCGCCTACGCCTACCAGAATCTTACCGGCTGCAACCTGTTCCTTAAACTTTGCCATATTTTCCGCTCTAGTCAGAGTATTCATACTTTATTCCTCCTGTTTTCTATTCAAAATCTTTTAGCCCAGCAGTTCGATCAGCTTCTTTGCTGCTGCCAGTGCAAATTCATCGTCATTCACCGCATGATCCATTTCAATCAGCTCTACATTGTCAGCCAGCTGTTCTCTCAGAGTATCGAAGAGAACCTTGTCTGCTTCTGCATCGTAGAATGGTGCACCTTCCACGTCGATGGCAGATACACCCTTCAGAGGCAGCATCATTACGGTCTTGCCTTCTGCTGCGTTGAGCTTTTCAGCAATCTTGCCGCCGATAACAGCCAGTTCTTCGCCGGTGGTACGCATCAGAGTTACAGTTGGATTATGTTTGTACAGGTTTCTTTCCTTAAACTGTGCAGGAACGGTTTCCCAAGGTCCGAAGTTAACCATATCCAGTGCACCTACAGATACAACCTGCGGAATGCCTGCCTTACCTGCAGCTGCCAGACGGTTTGGACCTGCACTGAGAACGCCGCCTACCACTTCGTCACACCATTCAGTTGTGGTGATGTCCAGTACGCCCTTGATGAATCCGCCGTCAATGAGGGATTCCATGCACTGTCCGCCGGTACCGGTAGCGTGGAATACCAGAACATCGTAGCCCTGTGCTTCCAGATATTCCTTGGCAGTCTTGATGCAAGGTGTGGTTACACCAAACATGGTTGCTGCCAGCAGAGGTTTGCCGTCTCCCTTGATTTCCTTCTGATTCTGCACCATGCCCACCAGAGCATTGACTGCATTACTGAAAATCTTTCTGGAGATATCATTGAGACCTTCCACGTCCACTACAGATGGAATCATGATGATATCACTGGTTCCTACGTATGGAGAAACGTCACCGGAAGCCATGGTGGAAACCATTACCTTCGGTACACCAATTGGAAGTGCTCTCATGGCAGGTGTTGCCAGAGAAGTACCGCCTGATCCGCCGATGGAGATAATTCCGTCGAACTTTCCTTCTGCATACAGCTTCGGAATCAGTGCTTCCATCCCTCTGGACAGCACATCGGTAGCAGTAGCACGGTCCTTCTTTTCAATAATTGCATTAATATCAGCACCTACTGCAGCAGCAATGTCTGCATTGGTTACATCAGGCGTAACCAGCGGGTCGAATACCCCGGTGTGAATGCACAGTGTAGCCAGACCCTGTTCTTCAACCAGTTCCTTGATAAATTTCAGTTCGCGTCCTTTGGTATCAAAAGTACCCGCAATTGCAATCGTTTTCAAGATAAAAGCACCTCCTTGTATTTCAGTTGTTACATTGAACTTGATTTATATATTTACATATTAATGCGTTAATACATTAATTTCAAGTTAAAAATAAGATTAAAGTCTGGTTTTCAGCTTTGCCTTCTCAGCCTCGGTTTTCTGCACTTTTTTCAAACGGAAAAACAGTACGGCAGCAGCAGCGATTGCAAAGAACATATACAGACACTTGTTCCAGCCGTTATAGGTTCCTTCCGCTTCATTTACTGTACCGAAAATGCTGCCGAATAAAACAGCGAAAGGATAGCCCACAGCACTGATAATCCCTGCAATACAGTTTTCAATCAGTACGATCATTATGCTGGTAGTCACACACAGCAAAATGGTGGTTGCCAGTACAAATGCAAAATTCGTAATTCCTGCAAGCAAAGTACCGCTGAGTACATACATTACCCCATAAATAATCAAAACTGCAGCGCATGCAGGCATACGCTTATTAATATCAAACATTATAAATTACCTCTTTATTTCTTCACTACTTCAGCAAAGTTTTCGAAGAAGTAGCCGGTTCTCTTCTTTTCAGGATCAGCCACATTAAAGAAACAGGATGGAATTTCCCGTTCATTCAGGTTCTTCAAAATACATGGAGTGCATCCCTGGTCATGGTTGTTTGGATGGTTTGGACAGTCATAACTGTCACAAGTACAAAATTCTACTTTCATTACGATTCCTCCTTCAGTTCTTGACTTTACCCTATTATACTGCAAAACCATATGGAATGGAACAAGTAAAAAAGCTGACTTGTAAACAAATCAGCTTTTCAAACCATTTACTTCCGATCCTTAATTCCGATAAGTACGGCACCGAAATAGTGCTGCTTCCTGAGAAAATCCTGAAGACTGCTGCCATATCGGTCAGGTCCTGTGGACGTCTTATATGTATTGTAACCCAAGAAGTGCCCATCTCTGTACTGACACGCTGCAAAATGCGCTCCAAACTTAGGCCGCCTGATCCAGTGGTAAAAGAGGATACAAACATCTGAAGATTTTGCCAGGTCATCAAACTCGGATCGGCGAACCGTGACTTTCACCTCAAACCCCAGCTTCCGAAAGAGCTGCACCGGCGTCATCACAAAGGTTCCCAAGGTACCGTTGAGCACCGGAACGTGGCGCTTATAATAACGGAGCAGTTTCTCCGGATCCGTATGATAACCCATGAGATGCAGTGCATTATACGCCGCAATCCAGCCGCATCCGGTGGCCGCACTGGAACGCAGCCCGTAACGCCACTGGTCTTTCGGGATTTTTTTCTGGTTGTAGATATAATCTTTGTTATCCATAGAGTTCTCCATTTATTCAATGATTATTGACATCTCTGTTCTGCAGCATCCAGTGCAATTTTCAGATACTCCCTCTGTGCTTCATCCACTTCTGCATTTTCCTCTTTACAAGGAATATAGTGGAAATCATCTTCCATGAAGTTGTGTGCCGTCATTTCACCATTACGGTACCGCACAGCCAGCTGGCCGCCGCCATTGAAGTTAATAAGGCGGAACTGACTGTCAAAACCAATTCCCCCTACAAGCATAATTTTTTCCGGATTTTCAGGTATCAGTGCATAATCAAAATCATAAAGTTCCACTACAGCACCGTCTTCCTCATAGCTTCCCACATGATAGAACTCCAGCAGTTCGTATCCGGTTATATTCCCCGGACTGTCTTTCCATCTGTTATAGTTTAATTCCATCTGTTCTGTCAGGATGTCTTTAAGCTTCTCATAGTCATCTTCATCGATTCGGTGCTCTCGGTCATCCTTATGCAGAATCAGCTGATACAGCGATTCGTCATTAAAGGTTGCTACATCATAAGCACCAGCTTTTCCGTACCATACCTTTACCAGGTTTTCAGTAAAATAACACTCTGCTCTGATATGCAGATCATTCCAGCTGAGGCCTGTCGTCTCCAGATCCCCTTCAAAATATGCCTCCAGGCTCCAGCAGTATCCGGCAGTAGGGTCGTAGCCATTTTCCACGTTTTCTTCCAGCGTATATCCGCCGGCAGCCGCATTTTTCAATGTACTTACAAAATATTCTGCGGATATGTTCCCCGCACCTTCCATATAGGTAAACCTTGAACCATCCAGCGTTTTCAGCATTTCTGCAAATGCACTGCTGTCCTCCTGTACCGGAGGTTCCGACTTGTCCGGTTCCTCAGGAACTTCCTGCGGTCCTACGCATCCCCACAGAGAAAAGACCATCACCAGAACTAAAACTGTACTGATTCCGCATCTCATAAGCTGTTTCTTCATAATTACTCCCCCTTTTATTCAATTCACACAGACTTTACAGTTCCATCCTCATGAATATGGACGTATCCATTGGGCTGTCATTGTGCTTTTCAGACACAGTGAATCCCATCCGCTCATACAAGGCTTTTGCAGTCTGCAGGAACGGCAAAGTATCCAGCAGAATGGTTCTGTAGCCGATTTCACGGGCATCCTCAATGATTTTCTCCACAAGCTTTTCCCCCAGCTTATGGCCTCTGTATTCCGGCTTAACGTATAAACGCTTCAGCTCGCAGCGGCCTTCATCGAAAGGCTTCAGACCGATGCAGCCCGCAGCTTTATCTCCATCCAGAGCAATATAAAGCCGGCCCATCGGATAGTCATACTTCATCTTCAGGTTTTTTACTTCTTCATCATAATTCTGCTGATCCAGATATC
>JAFYKS010000351.1 GCA_017537495.1 Bacillota bacterium
AGAATCGGCAGAACAGCACCGTCGATGGCAGGATTCAGGAATTTATTGGAATGCCATGCAGTAGCCAGTGGGCCGGTTTCCGCTTCCCCGTCGCCCACTACGCAGGTGGCAATCAGATCAGGGTTATCGAAAACAGCACCGAAAGCATGGGCCATGGAATAACCCAGTTCGCCGCCCTCGTTGATGGAGCCCGGTGTTTCCGGTGCCACATGGGAGCTGACACCGCCAGGGAAGGAGAACTGTTTGCACAGTCTGGTCATACCCTCTTCGTCCTGACTTACATTTGGATACACTTCACTGTAGGTACCTTCCATATAGGAGTTGGCCACAAAGAAGTTGCCGCCGTGGCCCGGACCGGACAGCAGAATCATATTCAAATCATATTTGGTAATAGCACGGTTCATATGTGCATAAATGAAGTTCTGACCAGGTACCGTACCCCAGTGCCCAACGATTTTCTTCTTGACCTGTTCTCTTGTCAAAGGCTCCCGCAGCAGCGGATTCTTCAGCATGTAAAGCTGTGCCGCAGACAGATAATTGGCGGCACGCCAGTAAGCATCCAGTTTTAACAGATAATCTCGGGTATCTTCCTTATACATGATCAGCCCTCCTGATTTCTTAAATGTTTTAATATAATATTTTACCATATTACAGTGATATGGGCAAGCTAATAAAACCCCGGAAGTGCTCAGCCCCGGGGTTTCTTTTATTTGTACATATAATATTTTCTCAGAACAGTTCTTCCTGCGTCGCGATACCGATTCCGGCCGCCTTTAATGCTGCTTCCGCCTCTGCATTGTCAGCTACACGGACAACCAGGCATGCCTGTCCTGCCTGCTGCAGCAGGAAAGCATATGCGTATTCCAGGCCGATTCCGGCATTTGCCAGAACTTTAAGGATTTCTGCCAGTCCGCCGGCACGGTCATTCATCTTTACAGCCAGTACTTCAGTTACGGTATAGGTATTTCCGTTCTCATGGAGAATCTGTGCCGCTTTTTCCACATCTTCCACGATGATGCGGAGGATGCCGAACTCACTGGTATCTGCAATAGACAGAGCCCGCAGATTAATACCGTTATCTGCCAGCAGGGTGGTTACTTCGGACAGGAGACCTGTCTGATTTTCTACAAAAATGGAAATCTGTTTTACACTCATGGTCTGCCTCCTTAATATAACTTTCTCTTATCTATAATACGGACTGCCTTGCCTTCGGAACGCTGAATGGACTTCGGTGCCATCAGGTGAACCTTGGCCACGATGCCCAGCATTGCCTTCAGGGCTGCAACCAGCTGTTTTTCCATAGCAGTGACTTCACGAACGGTATCGGTGAACTTTTCAGGCGGCATTTCCACGTTGATATCGAAGGTGTCGGTATTGTTTACACGGTCTACGATAATCTGATAGTTTGGCGGGAATCCCTGTTCCAGAAGCACAGATTCGATCTGAGATGGGAATACGTTTACGCCGCGGATAATCATCATATCGTCGGAACGTCCCATTGGTTTCGCCATCTTCACATGGGTTCTGCCGCAGGAACATTTTTCTCTGGTCAGCATACAGATATCTTTCGTCCGGTATCTCAGCAGAGGGAAAGCCTCCTTGGTAATGCTGGTAAATACCAGTTCACCCTTTTCACCTTCCGGCAGGACTTCTCCTGTGTCCGGATTGATGATTTCAGCGATGAAGTGATCTTCGTTTATGTGCATTCCCTTCTGGGCTTCACATTCGAAAGATACACCAGGACCGGACAGTTCTGTCAGTCCGTATATATCATAGGCCTTGATGCCCAGTGACTTTTCGATATCGTGGCGCATTTCTTCGGTCCAGGCTTCTGCACCGAAAATACCTGCCTTCAGTTTCAGCTTGTCGGTGAGACCGGCTTCTTTGGCAGACTCGCCCAGATATGCTGCATAGGAAGGTGTGCAGCACAGAATGGTGGAACCAAGGTCTGTCATGAACTGGAGCTGACGGTCCGTATTGCCGGAGGACATTGGCAGAGTCAGGCATCCCACTTTGTGAGAGCCGCCATTCAGTCCTGCACCACCGGTAAAGAGGCCGTAACCATAGGCAACATGAACCACATCTTCTTCGGTGCCGCCCACTGCCATAATTGCTCTGGCACAGCAGTCTTCCCACAGATCCACGTCATGCTGGGTATAAAAGGCTACCACACGCTTGCCTGTGGTACCGGAGGTAGAGTGAATCTTCACACACTCATCCAGCGGCTTGGCCAGCAGGCCGTAAGGGTAACATTCTCTCAGGTCATCCTTGGTTACGAATGGCAGCTTGTGCAGGTCATCGGAAGACTTGATATCCTCAGGTGTCAGTCCTGCAGCTTCCATCTTTGCTCTGTAGTACGGAACATTGTCCCACACATGCTTCACCTGTTTTACCAGGCGTTCGTCCTGCCAGGCTTTAATCTGCTCCCGGCTGGCACATTCGATTTCCGGCTGATAATACTTCGTCATCGTAGTAACTTCCTTTCTGTCAACGGTTCATTCTAGCTGAATTATGCACGTCCAAGTGCGAATGCCTTTTTATTCAGATCGAGGAACTTGGCAGGTACGCAGGCTTCAATAGCTGCCATCCATGCCTCCTCGCTCATATCAAAATATTTTGACAGGCGGCCCATGAGCACCATATTGACTGCCTTGGATGTACCGGCTTCTTCTGCCAGAGCCAGCGCATCGATGGCGTCAATCTTCACGCCAAGAGCTTCCATCTTCTCAATCAGGTTTTCCGGATACTGCATAGCACCGGTGATAACCGGCATCGGGTCGGTTTCCTGCAGATTGGTAATCAGCTGTCCGCCAGGCTTCAGATATTCCAGCCAGCGGGCTGCTTCCAGTTTTTCGAAGGAAACTATAATGTCTGCCTGCCCTTTATCAATAATCGGTGCATAAACCTTTTCACCGAATCTTACATATGTAACTACACTGCCGCCTCTCTGGCTCATGCCGTGAACTTCGGATACCTTCACATCATATCCTTCAGCTACCAGCAGCTTACCCAGGGTTTTGCTGGCCAGGAGGGTTCCCTGACCGCCAACACCTACAATCATAATATTGGTTGTCTTCTTCATTCTTCTGTACCTCCCTGCCTGTTACGGTCTTTCGATTGCATCCTTCGGACACATCTGCTGACAAACTCCGCATCCCACACAGGTAGTGTGGTCGATGACTGCCTTACCATCACGGAAGCTGATAGACGGACAGCCGATTCTCATGCATGCCTTGCAGCCGATACACTTGTCTGCATTCACGTGAAGTGCAGGCTGTGGCTTTACGCTCTTCAGAAGCACGCAAGGACGGCGGCTGATGATAACGGAAGGTTCTTCTGCTGCCAGTTCTTCCTTCAGAACCCGATCGCATTCTTTCAGGTCATACGGGTCAACTACCTTTACGCGGCCGATTCCCAAAGCTTTGCATAAAGCTTCCAGATCCACCTTGCCGGCAGGTTCTCCCTTGATATTGTAACCGGTGGTAGGATTCTGCTGGTGGCCGGTCATACCGGTAATGGAGTTATCCAGAATCAGTACGGTGGAGTTGGACTGATTATAAGCGATGTTTGCCAGGCCGGTCATACCGGAGTGCATGAAGGTGGAGTCACCGATAACTGCAACGCTGTGCTGCTCGCCTTCAGCTCCCATGGCCTTATTAAAACCGTGGAGACCACTGATGGAAGCACCCATGCAGAGGGTTGTATCCATAGCTGCCAGCGGTGCCGCTGCGCCCAAAGTGTAACAGCCGATATCGCCCAGTACATTACATTTATTCTTCTTCAAGGTGTAGAAGATGCCGCGGTGAGGACATCCGGGACACATTACCGGAGGTCTGCCAGGAATAGCATCTTCCAGGCACTTGCCGCATTCGACCTTCTTGCCCATCTTTTCAGCAACCATATTCTGGCTGAACTCGCCCAGCAGGGAGAAGATGGACTTG
>JAFYKS010000352.1 GCA_017537495.1 Bacillota bacterium
GGATACCTTCGGTACCATTGGAAGCAATTTCAATAGCCTTTTCGATTACTGCAGGCATACCCATTCTGTCTACATCAGCGATGGAGAATACAGTAACACCGTGTTCCTTCATACGAACTCTTTCTTCAGGGTCAATGTCTCTGCCTGCGATCGGTACACAGTTAGCAGTGTCTACGAATACAGGACCCTGACCGTAGTCAACCATTTCATTAGGGCCTGCGCCGCATACTGCAGAGAACGGCATGCCGTGCATATTACCGGACGGACTGGTTTCTGCGCTGTTCCAGTCACCATGTGCGTCAACCCAGATAATACCGATTTTGCCGAAGTGCTTGGCAGTTGCAGAGATGCTGCCTGCAGCGATGCTGTGGTCGCCGCCCAGTACAACCGGCATTGCACCTGCTTCGTGAGAAGCTTTTACTTCATGATACAGTCTGCAGTTTGCATCGATTACCTGCTCGTAGTTTCTCATGTTGTCGGCGGTTGCACCGGTCTGCAGAGGAATGATATCACCCTTGTCTTCCACTTCATAGCCCAGTTCCTTAATACCATTGATTACACCTGCGTAACGAATCGCTCCAGGTCCCATATTTACACCGCGTGTACCTGCACCCAGGTCCATCTGAACACCGATTACATCTACTTTTTTCATCTTGTAAAACTCCTTGTCCATATAATTAAATTTTGAAAAATATCTGTTACGTCGAATTCTTCCAAGTCCCTTATATTTTACCGTATCAGCGCATCTGTGTAAAGAAAAAAATAAGACCTGCCGTTTTCACAGCAGGTCCATAATGTCTTGTTTTTCTTACTTGAAAGTAACTACAGTACCGGTCTTTCCGTTCAGGGCATCAATTGCCTTGTCCAGAGAAGTGATGATAGCCTTCTTTTCAGGGAATGCAGTTACGAACTTCATAGCAGCCTTTACCTTAGGCAGCATGCTGCCAGGTGCGAACTGACCGTCAGCACAGTGCTTTTCAGCTTCTTCCAGAGTCATGTGATCCAGATTCTGCTGATCAGGCTTGTTGAAGTTGATTGCAACCTTTTCTACTTCGGTCAGAATCATCAGAGTGTCTACTTCCATCATTTCTGCCAGCAGTTCTGCAGCAAAGTCCTTATCGATAACTGCAGCAACGCCTTCCAGAGAACCGTCTTCCTTTTCGATTACAGGAATACCGCCGCCTCCGCAGGTGATAACGATAGTGGAATCCCACAGAGCCTTAACAGAGTCGATTTCCACAATCTTCTGAGGGATTGGGGAAGCTACAACTCTTCTCCAGCCTCTGCCTGCGTCTTCCTTCATGGTGTAGCCCTTTTCTTCAGCGATAGCCTTTGCTTCTTCTTCGCCGTAGAACGGACCGATTGGCTTGGTTGGATTTACAAATCCTGGGTCTTTCGCATCAACAACTACCTGAGTAGCCAGAGTTACAACCGGCTTTTCGATGTTTCTCTTCTTCAGAGCGAACTTCAGAGCCTGCTGCAGATGATAACCGATATATCCCTGGGACATGGCACCGCATACGTCAAACGGCATAGCCGGGGTTACGTCCTTTGCAGTTTCGGAAGCCAGCAGAATTCTGCCAACCTGCGGACCGTTACCGTGAACAACGCCCACTTCATAACCGCTTTCTACAATTTCAGCAATACGTTCACAGGTGTTTTTAACTACTTCCAGCTGAGCTTCTGCAGTTGCAGGGCCGTTACCGGACTGTAATGCGTTTCCACCTAACGCTACAACAATTTTCTGTGCCATTTCTGTCCTCCTGTTTTCAATTAGTTATTCCCAAACAAGGGGCACCCGATGGCGCCCCTTGCTGTTACACGTTTTTTTCAGTTTGGTATTATAGCACTAACAAATTCATTTGTCTATATGCCAAATTCATTTTTTTGCACAAA
>JAFYKS010000353.1 GCA_017537495.1 Bacillota bacterium
ATGCCAGGCTGGAGTCCAGAGACCAGAATACCTTAACGATACGCATGGTTGCCTGTGCAACCGGTTCGGAAAGGTCACCGCCCGGAGGAGATACGGCACCGATAGCAGTTACGCTGCCCTTACGGCCGTCGCTGCCCAGACACTGTACTACGCCGGCTCTTTCATAGAACTGTGCAATACGGGATGCCAGGTATGCAGGGTAACCTTCTTCACCAGGCATTTCTTCCAGACGTCCGGACATTTCACGAAGGGCTTCTGCCCAGCGGGATGTGGAGTCTGCCAGTACTGCTACATCGTAACCCATGTCACGGAAGTATTCCGCGATGGTAATACCGGTGTAGATAGAAGCTTCTCTTGCTGCTACCGGCATGTCGGATGTATTAGCAATCAGCACGGTTCTCTTCATCAGAGGTTCGCCGTTTCTTGGGTCCTTCAGTTCAGGGAATTCCATCAGTACGTCAGTCATTTCGTTGCCGCGTTCGCCGCAGCCGATGTAAACTACGATGTCCACGTCAGACCACTTTGCCAGCTGATGCTGTACTACAGTCTTACCGGAACCGAATGGTCCAGGTACTGCAGCTGTACCGCCCTTTGCGATTGGGAACAGAGTATCGATGATACGCTGACCGGAGTTCATCGGACGGGATGGAGTGAATTTCTGTGCATAAGGTCTAGGAATACGAACCGGCCAGCGCTGGATCATGTTCAGAGCATGTTCTGTGCCCTTTTCGTCCTTTACGACTGCGATAGTATCGCTTACCACGTGCTGTCCGGATTCCATCTTTACGATTTCACCGGAGATGCCGTGAGGAACCATGATTTTGTGACTGATGGCACTGGTTTCCTGTACGGTACCCAGTACGTCACCGGCCTTAACCTGATCGCCTACTGCAGCCACAGGAACGAAGTCCCATAACTTTTCACGGTTCAGTGCAGGTACGTCCATACCTCTGCTGATAGTGTCACCGGACAGTGCCTTCATTTCAGGCAGTGGACGCTGAATACCATCATAGATGTTTTCCAGCATGCCGGGACCCAGTTCTACGGACAGAGGCAGACCCATCGCTTCTACGACTGCTCCCGGACCGATACCGGAAGTTTCTTCGTAAACCTGGATGGAGGCTCTGTCGCCGGTCATATTCAGAATTTCGCCTACCAGGCGCTGCTCGCCAACTCGAACGATATCAGATACGTTGGCATCGCTCATGCCGCTGGCCACTACCAGCGGGCCTGATACTTTCAAAATTTTTCCGCTCATTCGCTTACCTTCCTTCATTAAAGGATATCGGATCCAACCGCCCGTTCTACAGCCGCTCTTAATGCGTTCTGTCCCAGGCCCAGCGGACCGTCTTTGCCGGGGATTAAAATAATCGCCGGTCTTGCTTTGTCTTTATATTTTTCAATTTCGGAATCCAGCTCTTCTGCCAGATTTTCTTCCACATAGATAATGGCGTAGGTGTTCACCGTGTCCTGAGCCAGGCGGCGCAGCAGCGGCTTGGCTTCTGCACCATCTTCCACCGGAAATACATCCAGTCCCAGGGCCTTGAATCCCAGTACGGTTTCACGGCCGCCTATTACTGCAATTTTAACCATTCAGATCACGCAGCCTTTCCCGGATTACCGCAGGATTGATGCCAGCATGGAGGCCTGTCAGAATCATACGGATTGCCGTAATTTCTCCTTCCAGCCGTGCCAGATAGGCAATCACTGCTTCAGGTCCGAAACTAATCATTTTCGCACGTCCCAGGTATGCAGTTACTGCATCGTCGCAGGCCAGCTCGAACTTTGTCATGGAACCGCCCTTCATAGCTTCCACGCCCAGAACTGCTGCACCCGCCAGCGGAGTGGCTGTAAACAGTACCGCCAGAGCATCACCATTGAGTGCGGCATC
>JAFYKS010000354.1 GCA_017537495.1 Bacillota bacterium
CTGAATGAAGTCATGGATATTCTGGAGAGCAGAAAATGATTGAAAAAATCTATGAAACACCGTCCGGGAAAATCCATTACTGGACGGACAACATCGACCCTAATGGTGTGACTCTGGTCTTTCTGCCGGGACTGACAGCAGACCACCGTCTGTTCGAAAAGCAGATCGAATATTTCAGTGGAAAGTACAATCTCTTCGTGTGGGATGCCCCGGGGCACGGAAAATCCTAGCCATTCGAATTGACCTTCACCCTGGAGGATAAAGCCCGCTGGCTTCATGAAATTCTGGAGGCAGAAAACATCGGCAGACCACTTATCGTGGGACAGTCCATGGGTGGTTATGTGGGTCAGATGTTTGCGGAAAAGTATCCGGATGAGCTCAGTGGGTTCGTATCCATCGACTCGGCACCCCTGCAGCGCCAATACGTAACTGCGGCGGAAATTTATTTGCTGAAGCGGATGGCACCCGTGTACTATTACTGGCCATGGAAGTCTCTGCTGAAGTGGGGAACGAACGGAGTAGCAGTTACGGAATACGGCCGGAGTCTGATGCGTGAAATGATGATGACCTATGATGGCGACAAACGACGCTACGCTGCACTTGCAGGTCATGGCTACCGCATGCTGGCTGAAGCCATGGAAGCCGATTTGCCTTATGAAATCAAATGTCCGGCGCTGCTGATTTGCGGTGAAAAGGACCAGGCTGGCACCTGCATTCGCTACAACAAAGCCTGGCATAAACACACCGGCATCCCAATCCATTGGATAAAAGACGCCGGCCACAATGCCAACACGGACCAACCGGACCTGGTGAACCGACTGATAGAAAATCTGGCGGAGGCGGTTTTATGACTCTGAAAGAACGGGCAGAAAAACTGAAAACTGATATTCCGGCACTGTATCTGGCCCTGAAAGACAGCAGGACACCTGCCGCAGCGAAACTATTCGCCGCCATCACTGTGGTGTATGCACTGTCGCCTATTGACCTGATTCCGGACTTTATTCCGGTACTGGGGTATTTGGACGATGCGATTCTGCTGCCGCTGCTGGTGGCACTGACCTTGAAATTTATCCCGGGGGATGTGTTCGAAGAGTGCCGAACGCAGGCAGCTGACATGTGGCCTGACGGCAAAGCAGTAAAATGGTACTACGCACTGCCGGTACTGGTTTTCTGGGCAGTAATCGTGATTGTGGTGCTGAAAATGATTTTGCATTAGTGAAAAAATAGTGAAATCTTTGAAAAAAAGATGAATTATCAGCACTCTCGTGGAAAGAGTGCTAAAAAGTCCTTTACTTTTTGTTTCTCTGGGTATAAGATAGGCTCGTAGGAAAAAATAACTATGAGCCTATTTTAATTTGACTCTTTAAACACAGGAGGGGGATTTTTATGAACATAGAAAAATTTACACAGAATGCACAGACTGCGGTGGTGGAATGTCAGAATATTGCCATCTCAATGGGTCATCAGACTCTGGATGGGGAACATCTGCATCTGGCGCTGCTGCAGCAGAAGGATTTATTGATCGGCAAGCTGCTGGCTTACATGAATGTGAATGTACAGGCACTTACTACTGAGGTTGAAAATGAACTGAACAAGCTGCCGCGGGTAAGCGGTGGTGCTGACAGCATGTATGCAAGCCGCCGTTTCAATCAGCTGCTCATGGAAGCAGAAAAGAAGGCGGAACAGTTCAAGGACGAGTATGTGAGCGTAGAGCACATCTACCTGGCACTGCTGGAGGAAAGGGGAACTCCGTCTGCCAGACTCTTTGCTAAGTATAACATCACAACCAATGGGTTTCTCGAGGCCTTATCCAAGGTTCGTGGAAATCAGCGTGTCACCAGCCAGAATCCGGAAGACAACTACGAAGCATTGACCAAGTACGGCCGCGACCTGGTGGAAATGGCCAGAGAAGGCAAGCTGGATCCGGTCATCGGCAGAGATGCGGAAATCAGACATGCGGTGCAGATTTTGAGCAGAAGAACCAAGAACAATCCGGTGCTCATCGGGGAACCGGGCGTCGGCAAAACGGCTGTAGTAGAAGGCCTGGCACAGCGTATTCTTAATGGCGACGTGCCGGAAGGACTGAAGGATAAGAC
>JAFYKS010000355.1 GCA_017537495.1 Bacillota bacterium
ATTTCACGGTTTCTCGCAAAGATCTGATCCTTGTGTTCCAGTGCCATGGACGCCAGCATATCATCGATGACGCCGCAGCTGATGGTGTCGTAGTCTCTTCTTTCACGGACCATTTCCACAACCTCTTCATCGCGGGTCGCAATCCAGCCCATTCTCAGGCCAGCCAGGGAGAAAATCTTGGACATGGAACCAACGGAGATACCCTTTTCGTACAGGTCCACTACGGAATGCATATAGCTTCCGTCTTCGGAGATGCCTCTGTATACTTCGTCGCAAAGCACGTATGCGCCCACGCTTCTTGCCACTTCCACCATTTCTTCCATGGATTCTCTTGGGATCCAGGAACCGGTTGGGTTGTCAGGGTTGTTGAAGGTAATCATCTTGGTGTTTTCGTCTACCAGAGACTTCAGTTCTTCGATGTCAGGCAGGAACTGATTTTCCGGACGGAGCTGGAGAATTCTCACTTCTGCACCGATGGATTCCGGAATGGAATAGTGCTGCTGGTAAGTCGGCATTACACAGATCATGTTGTCAGTCGGTTCAATCAGGGTATGGATAATCTGATTGTTTGCACCAACTGCACCATGGGTCGGAATAACACATTCCGGCTTCACATTTTCATAAAGACCTGCTACACCCTTCAGGAAATCAGGAGAGCCGTAGATGTGGCTGTAGGTGAGACGGGTTGCTGCAAGCTTTGCAAAGAATTCGTCACGGTCCACACCGCAGACATCCAGCAGGTCGCCCAGCTCCAGGGAGTCGATGCAGGTTTCACCCAGATTGTACACGGCGTCGTTTTCAAATTCGTTCATCCACTGTTCTACTTTAAATGTTCTGATTTTCATCTTTCAGTCCTCCTTGATTTACTGCAGTTCTTCGATGGCTGCAATCCGGTCAAAAGCTTCTTTCAGCTTATCCACGTTAACGGTGCAAGCGGCACGCAGGTAACCTTCACCGCAGGTGCCGAAACCGCTGCCCGGCAGCATGAGCACGTGGGCTTTGCGGAGAATCAGGTCCGCTGCTTCCACGCTGGTCAGACCGGTCTTTTTGATATTGATAAACAGATAGAAGGTTCCCTTCGGCGGATAAATTACAGACAGTTTCGGAATCTGGTTTACACGTTCTGCTGCGTAATACAGACGCTTGCGATATTCTTCCACCATGGCAGGCTGAATTTCGTGACGGTGCTGCAGCGCATAGATGGCAGCACGCTGGGAAATGGAAGGCGCGGTGAATACCATGGCCTCGTTAACCTGCTGAATGGTCCGGATGATGAAGTCCGGTGCGATGATATTTCCAAGACGCCAGCCGGTCATGGTGAAGTTCTTGGAGAAGGAGTTCAAGGTAATGGTGCGTTCCTTCATTCCCGGCAGACTTGCAAACGGTACGAACTCGTTCTGATAGCTGAAGGAGGTGTAGATATCGTCTGCAATAACAATCAGGTCGTGCTTTACTGCCACTTCTGCAATCTTTTCCATGGTTTCCACGGTGAGGCAGTTGCCGGTCGGATTGCTTGGGGAGTTGATGATCAGGGCCTTGGTGCGGGCTGTAATCAGAGATTCCAGTCTTTCTACATCAATCTGGAAATCTTCCTCTTCGTAGGTCGGAACTTCCACAGGAATACCTCTGGCCAGTTCCACCTGCTGCGGATATGGTGTGAAATATGGAGACTGCATCAGCACTTCGTCGCCGTCATCCAGGATGGCCTCCAGCACCTGATACATGCCCAGGCAGGCAGATGTGCAGACGAAAACTTCTTCGTCCTTTACATCCATGTTGTATTCTTCTTTATAGAATTTGCAGATTTCCGCACGCAGCTCCGGGTCTCCGCGGAAATCGCTGTATTTGGTATAGCCACGCTTTGCATCTGCAAAGGCAGCATCAATAATTCTCTCGTCGGTAATCAGGTCCGGGTCCCCCAGGCTCAGATTAATTACATCATTAAAAGATTTGGCCATCACGTCGGACTGTCCCATTGCGGTGGTCTGATCTTTCCAGTAACGCTTGGCGATATATGGATGTTTCATAGAGTTGCTCCTCCTTTATTATAATCAGATATTTAAAAGCACGATAGCCGCAAGCACCAGCACCATGGCTGCCCACTGACGCCGGTTCAGGCGTTCTTTGAAGAGAACCACACCGGCCAGGGATACCACCACGATAATGGCCACACCGCGGGTCGGGTAGGCGATGATGGCAGGCACCGTCTCCAGGGCTTTCAGCAGGAAACGGGATGCCATGAAGTTCGGCAGACCCACGCTCATGCCGTGAAGCAGTTCCCGAAGTCCGATCCGTTCTCTCTTCCACGCTACGATGAGCACGCAGAAGAGGAAAGCGAAGAAGAAGTTGAAGAAGAGGAAGTGGTCGGACAGTGCCGGATTTCCCAGTTCGTTGTACACCTTCAGCATACCCATACCGCAGCCGTCCACCAGCAGGAGAATCAGCAGCATGGGTTTGAAGGAGCCCTTCAGGTGTCCCTTCTCGTAATTCATCAGGATGATGGCTACAGCGGCTGTCACAAATCCTGCAAACTGCAGAGAGCCCGGTTCTTCGCCAAACAGTACGATGGACATGACCACGGTCACCATGAGCCCCAGCTTCTGGAACACGGAGGCCAGAATAACACCGCTCCGCTGTACGTTATACTGCAGCAGCATGAGGGCCGCCATGTACAGGAAGCCGGTCAAAGCACCCAGTCCCAGGGTCACCAGCCCATCCCCTCCGGATGTGATTCCGGGGAGAATGTTTCCGTACCCCATAACCGCACCCACACCCAGGAAACAGGTCAGGTAGTTCATGGAGAGCATGCCGGTTTTGCTGGACACTTTGCCTTCCGCAAACCGCAGAGCGATGGAAATCAGCGCTCCGCAGATAATGGTAAGAATTAAATATATCATTTGAATTCAGCCTCTTATTCTTAATAGTCCGTATTGGTAAACGGTTTCTGCTCAGCATGGAGCAGCAGGTCCAGTGTTCTCACAAATTCCGGTTTGTCCACGGTCATGACGCCCAGGCGCACCAGTCCTCCAAATTCTGCACTGCCCATGAACAGGCTGCTCAGGTCAGAGCGTCTGCAAGTCACGTGGACTTCTGCAGTGTCATATGCCTCACCGCCAGCCTGGTATGCCCACTTGCCGCCTGCAAACTGCACGGCAAACCGTTCTGTTTCACCGGTCACATCATCGGTCACATCAAAACCTGCAGTCAAATCCACCACAGGGAATTCACGGTGCGCTGCCACTTCGAAGAACTTGCCGAAGTCACAGATTTTGTACATGGTACCCACTGCAGATACGTTGGTCTGCAGGAAGCCAAAGTCGATATATCCGCCGCTCATGTCCTGGCAGCTGGCCAACACGTGATAGAAGTCCGGTTCACCGCTGCGGACAACCACTGACTGAGCCAGGTCTGCCTGCATGCGGAGGCCCGCCAGCAGTTTACGGAGCACCGCCGCATCATGATATACCAGTTCCTTCACGTTCATCCGGTTCAGGGTATAATTGCAGTCGGAGGTGTTTTCGAAGGTGAATGCAGCATAGCCTGTCAGCTTTCCCTCTTCAAACCATCCCAGGCGGCGCACTTCATCGTCATCCCGGAAGTCACGGACTTCCTCTTCAAACTTGCACACCGCACCGTGGTTCTGCTTCACAAACTCAGTATAGCATTCCAGCGCAGCATCCGCTTCATCACGTCTCAGAAGACGCAGACCAGCCAGCTCATGGCGGTCACGGATGTCCGGCAGATATTCGGTCTTGATATGGTATTCGTCCAGTTTGGTACCGCAGCCGTAGCCCAGCTTCTTATAAAAGTCCATGCGGAACGGAAGCAGCATGGAGATGCAGCCGCCGCTTTCCACAGTATATTCTTCGAAGAATTTCACCATATCACGGGCTGCCCCTTTTCTCTTATGCAGAGGATGTACACCCAGCGCCATGAGTCCGGTACTGCGGCGCATCTGACCGAACAGATTCATGTCGAAGTCAATCAGCTTCATGGTGGCAATCAGCTGGCCGTCCTCAAACATACCGTAAAAATTCACATGATCAAACACTGTCATGGACTGCAGATTCCGGTTATAGTACTTTTCGTAGCACTCATCGGACAGGTCTTTGCCCGCCGGATAAGCATTCAGATATATTTCCATATAGGCCGGCAAGTCCTCTGGAACAAGCCGGCGGATGATTCTATCACTCATAAGTTAAAACCTCCGTAATGATGCTTATTTCAACACTACTTACACTTTACCATGTTTCACAGCAAAAGAAAAGGGACGGCGTGGGCCGTCCCAAAATTTTCTCTGTATGTCTGCAGTTTACTGCATCATGTCTTTCTTCATGCAGCAGTTCTTGTATTTCTTTCCGGAACCGCAAGGGCAGTCATCGTTTCTGCCGATCTTCGGTGCGTCACGGCGTACTGTTTCCTGCTTTTTAACTTCTTCCGGTGCTGCACCAGGCATCTGACCAGATGCTGCGCCTGCCATCTGAGAATCTGCAGAAGCCGCACGTCTTGCCATGGAAGCTGCATCACCGCGGTATTCATCCTTTCTGGCATCGCCCACACGGATAATAGAACGGCGGCGGGTGTCAGTCTGCATGGTCACGTTGTAGCAGTACTTCACAGTTTCGTGCTGGATTTCACCAATCATTTCCTCGAACATGTCGAAACCTTCGTTTGCATAGGCAACTGCAGGGTCCATCTGTCCCAGGGAGCGGAGTCCGATACCCTGCTTCAGGTCATCCATTGCCTGAATATGATCCATCCAGTGATTGTCTACAACACGGAGCAGAATCATACGTTCCACTTCACGCATTTTATCGGCTCCCACTTCAGCTTCCTTCTTATCATAGAGGTTATAGAAGATTTCCTTCACGTCTTCTTCCAGCTGTTCTGCTGTCAGGTCGTGAAGCTGATCGTCTGTGTAGGAAAGACCAGGGAAGTGTCCGGTAATACGCTTCAGGTCATCAGACAGCGCCGGAATATCCCACTCTTCTGCGAACTTGCTGTCCATGGTTGCCGGCTTCACCAGGTTTTCCACCAGAGTGGCCATCATGCCCATGATATTGTCCTTCAGGTCTTCACCAAAGAGAACCTTGCGGCGTTCGTCGTAGATGACTTCACGCTGCTTGTTCATAACGTTGTCGTACTGGAGTACGTATTTTCTTACGTCAAAGTTTCTGCCTTCCACCTTCTTCTGTGCGTTTTCGATGGTCTTGGACAGAAGGCCTGCGCCGATGGAATCATCGCCCATGCCAACTTTATCCATGAAGCCCTGGATTCTGTCGCCGCCGAAGAGACGCATCAGATCGTCTTCCAGAGAAATGAAGAACTGAGTTTCACCAGGGTCACCCTGACGGCCGGCACGGCCTCGCAGCTGGTTGTCAATACGTCTGGATTCGTGACGTTCTGTACCGATGATACACAGACCGCCCAGTTCCTTCACCTTTGCCTGTTCATCTGCACGTTCCGCCTTGTACTTTTCATGGAGCTGATGGAAAACTTCACGTGCACGGTTCA
>JAFYKS010000356.1 GCA_017537495.1 Bacillota bacterium
CAGAACTGCCAAATGTTTTGGGCGAACTGACACCGGACCAGGCGCTGCAGAGAGCCTGGGAATGGGGCTGCAGCCCGGCAGGACTGACCAGATCCAGTAAATTCAAACATATTTTCAGCCACGTGGAGTGGCATATGACAGGCTACTACATTACCTGCGGTGACTGCGGGACGCCGGATGAGGGCGAACCTTTCCGCTGGGTAACGGCAGAAGAGATGGAGGCGGAAGTGCCGCTGCCATCGGCCTTTCAGTATTTTTTATAATGGGAATTGACAGAAATTAGATGAAATGCTATTCTGTTTTCAGAAAGTAAATATCCGTTTAAGTGCTTTCGGTGTATAACTGCCGGAAGATAATAGAGAATCGTGTGAAAGTCACGAACGGTACCGCCACTGTAAGCGTGGAGGTTTCTGTGCATGGCAGATGTGCCGGCCATTGGAGAAGTCCGAGAAGGCTGCATGGAAACTGAAGATACGCAAGTCAGGAGACCTGCTTAAATGTTGGAACGGATTTCCCTGCAAGTACGGGGAAGCTGTATCATGACGCAGAAATACGGCTGCGGCAGTTCGCTATATTCGGATTGCCGCAGTTTTTTATGCCGAGAACGGTGTGTTTGCTTTTCAAAAGAAAATGAAAAGGAGATAAAAGAAAATGAAGAACAATGTAAAGAAGATGATTGGCCTGCTGCTGATTGCAGTAATGATGATGGGGTTTGCAGCGTGCGGTGCACCTGCTGAGGACGAAATTGAAGTGATTACAGTAACTGACGGCGAAACTATCGGTGAAGGTGCATCTGAGTTTCAGCTGGTGATTACTGATGTGGAAGGTCAGTCCATTCAGGTAACTGTAAAGACAGACGAAACAACTGTAGGTGATGCGCTGGTGAATCTGGGACTGATTGGCGGTGAAGAAACCCAGTACGGCCTGTTTATGCATACCGTAAATGGCATCACTCTGGATTATGAAGCAGACGGTCTGTACTGGGGCTTCTACGTAGATGGTGCTTATGCTGTAGTTGGTGTGGATATGACTGAAATTACAGCAGGTTCTGTTTACGAACTGAAGGCTGATAAGTAGTTGACAAGGCACAAGGTGCATTGTAGAATACTGTTATTAAGTAAATAAAACCCGCTTTTATTTACCGCCGGGTAAGTAATTCTGCGTCCTGATTTATTCCAGTAGGCCTTAGAAGGAATAAGCGGGACGCTTTTTTTAAGGAGGAAACTATGAGCAGTATTTTTGCATATTGGTGGCCCATCGGTATGATTCTGGTGGCTCACGTGGTTTATCAGATCAGTGCCAAGTCCATTCCCGATGCCATGGACCCATTCGCCGCGGTATTCTTTAACTATGTTATTGCAACGGCGGCAGCTTTTGTGCTGTGGATGGTCATGGGTCAGGACAAGAGTCTGGCGGTGCAGCTTGGAAAAATGAACTGGGCACCGGTAACCATGGCCCTGGGCATTACCGCTGTGGAAGTGGCATCTGTTTTCATGTATAAGCTGGGCTGGAACATCAGTATTGCTTCCACCATCGGAAATATTGCACTGGCAGTGGTTCTGATCTTTGTGGGTGCCCTGATATATAAAGAAGTGATTACCGCAAAACACCTCATCGGTATCGGTCTGTGCATTGCAGGGCTGATTATCATGAACCGGTAGGAAAGGA
>JAFYKS010000357.1 GCA_017537495.1 Bacillota bacterium
CCACCCTTCTGTAAGATTAAAGTGTGCGGACCAAAGCTTCATTTCATGCCACTCGTCCACGACATCAGGATATGAATCTATATTGTGGCAAAAACGGCTGAGCAGACCATATTTTTCTTCAGCTTCCGCTCTGGTCAATCCAAGTTCCTCGCATGCATCTTCCGCTTCGTCCATTATTTTGGATGCAATGATAAGATCCTGCGGAGCCCCTCTAAATACCAGTTTCGAAATTTCACCAGTTGTATAATAGCTTGGGAACCAGACTTGAACTACATGATATACAGGAAACCAGTTAATCAAAAGGGCAATAAGCAATACTACAACGCCCCATTTCAGGAATCGGCGTAATCTGGTCATATTTTGACGAGCTGCAAAATCGACTGTCTCCCGGTATACGGCAGCCAGCTGGGTGTTGAAATTATCCTGGATGTTCGTGTTCTCTACTGGCAAAATCTCTATACACGTTTCTACATCGTTTCGTGCACACTGCAGAACTTCCAGAACACTGATTCCAAGCACGGACGCGATATCTTCCAGTTTCGTAATATCTGGCAGACATTTCTCCCTCTCCCACTTGCTGACTGCAGCGGTGGAAACATGAAGCTTTTCTGCAAGCTCTGCCTGCGTCATTCCAAGCCGGGTACGTTCTCCTTTTATAAATTTAGCAAAGCTTTCTGTGGTCATACTATCCCCTCCTGTCTATATTTAAGCCGAAACAGGAGAAAAAGTAAAGCGACCTGCGGTTGAATTCGTGGGTGAAAAAATAATTTCATAGAAACCTGTCACAATTTTTGTTAAAATTCGTTTATACAGTAAAAGAATAAAGTAAAGTAAAGTAAAGTAAAGGAGGTGTGAGACACGGATAAGGATATTCTCGAATTGCTGTACAGCAGATACTACAATGAAGCCCGGCTTTACTGCCTGGCACTATGCGGGAACCGCGAAACTGCAGAAGATCTTGTTGCGGATGCTTTTGTAAAAGCTTATCTCAGCTTGTCGGATGATGTACCGTCGTTTCGTTACTGGCTCTTCCGTGTCTGCAAAAACCTCTGGATTGACTTACTGCGGAAAGAAAAACGACGGATTGATTCTACTTATGAATCCTTGCCCGCGGACTTTAACACACCGGAAACCGAAGTGCTAAAAACAGAGCAACGTATGATTCTCCGTGAGGCCATAGAAAGCCTTGAACAATCCGACAGAGAGATTTTGCTTCTGCACTACTTTTTCGATATGCCGCTTTTTGAAATTGCAAAAATGCAGTCAAAGAGCTATGATGCAACCAGGCAGCGACTGACGCGCCTTAGACAAACATTAAAGAAAAGATTGGAGGAACAGGGGTATGAATTATAACCATGAAATAGATACGGTTGCTGAACTGAAAGCCATTCGTAAAAGACTGCGCCGCCGCAGTCTATCCATCATTTTGATTAGTGTACTTCTTGCTGCAGGTATTTTGCTGGGGACCATATTTGTGGTAATGCCTGCTATAGAAAAGAGCTATTGGGATCCGAAAGAAAGTTCTTATGGAAGCGAGTTCTCTGAAGATCTTGAGCTGACACTGGCGGCCTACGGTGAATTGTTTACAGATGATGTAAACATTACTTCCGTATGGGCGGAACGCACTGGGTTTGCATCACATAACCTTACCATTCAGTATGCAGATACAGCACTGGGAGGTGACAGCCTGTATACTTACGGAACGCTTACTAAGGGAAATCTTTCTCTTCCAATGGATTTTATGAGAACCATTCCATCAAATATCTTTGAACGTGGTTCCTATCCCGAATATCCGCTGGATGAAGAAGTGAAAGAAAGTGTAAGAGACAGACTTGAAGCCCTGCCGGATTATACCAGAGTATATGTAGCAGCCTCCTTCCCTGAAGATTTGACTATGGAAGAGCTTCTTAACTTCCAGTCCACGCTGAAGAATGGTACAATCGGATGGATCGGAATCCGCAACTCTGAAGTTGATAAACAGCGTCTCCCTCTCTGCGGCATGACACCGTTCAGCGGCGGCATCTTATGGGAAAACATCAATGACAGTTATCCATATTTTAATATAAAGGGTGAGGAACGCACTGCAGAAAGCCTGGCACAGCACTTCAAATCCCTTCTGAAGTATTCTATTGATAAAGAAACAGAGGACAAAGGTGTGGGCCGCGAACCTGTTTCCTATTACAATGAGGTCCTGGAATATGTCGAAGAAAACGGTGTGAACTGTTACGGATGCTATCTGGCAGCGTCCCCTGCCACAGTTTTAGAACTTTTAGATAATGGGGTTATAAATCAGGCGTGGCCGATGGATGCCTGGATTGATTTTTAAAAACGAATAATCAGTTTATAAGCAAAAGGAGCTGCCATCCAGTTGACCAAACAGTCCATTTGGATGGCAGCTCACTCTTTATATGCCTTATATACCGAAGAACGCAGCAGCATTATCGTAGAATACTTTCTGCTGTGCTTCTTCATCAAGTCCGCTTGTAATGACTTTCTGCATTTCTACTGTTGGATGATGGAACGGTGTATCTGTGCCAAACATGATGCGGTCATGGCCTACCGTTTCGTACGCTTCGCGGATTTTCGTAGGCATCGGCATTCCAGACATTTCAAGATAAATATTCGGATAGCGGCGAGCCATCTTAAGAGCGGCGTCAATATATACACCGTGGCCGTGCCCCATGTGAATCATCATGATTTTTACGTCAGGATGACGTTCCGCTAAA
>JAFYKS010000358.1 GCA_017537495.1 Bacillota bacterium
AGAGTCGGAATATGGATATCGTTTTCTCTGGCAACTTCCAGAATTGTCTGTCCCGCAACACCGGTGACTTCTCTGCCGTTGATGTTAAGTCTGTATTTCTTCATTTTAATGCCTCCGACTTACTTTGTTTCGATTGAATTGAACTTGCAGGATTCCATGCATTTACCGCACTTGATACATTTTTCGTGATCAATTACATGTACATTTTTGGCTGTACCGGTAATGGCACCCACAGGGCACTTTTTCGCACAGAGCGTGCAGCCTCTGCAAGCGTCTGTAATGTCAAAGGTCAGGAGTGCTTTACAGGATTTTGCTGTACAGCGCTTATGGTAAATATGATCTTCATACTCATTTCTGAAGTATTTTATGGTAGTCAGTACCGGATTCGGAGCAGTCTGTCCAAGACCGCACAGTGATCCGTCCTTAATCTTCACAGCCAGTTCTTCGAGAAGTTCAATATCGCCGTCCTTCCCTTCGCCGTTGGTAATTCTTTCAAGGATTTCCAGCATCCGTTTCGTTCCGATACGGCAGTAATTGCACTTTCCGCAGGATTCATCACGGGTAAAGTTCAGGAAATATCTGGCCATATCCACCATACAGGTGTCTTCATCCATTACGATCATACCACCGGAGCCGACGATGGCACCGGTTTTATTAATATCTTCATATGTAACCGGTGTATCTATAAGACTGGCAGGAATGCAGCCGCCGGAAGGTCCTCCCATCTGGACAGCCTTGAACTGCTTGTCATTTTTAATTCCGCCGCCGATACCAAAGATGACATCCCGAAGGGTCAGCCCCATAGGTACCTCCACCAGGCCGCCCTTTTTAATTTTGCCTGCCAGTGCAAATACCTTGGTGCCTTTGGACTGTTCTGTTCCCAGACTTCCAAATGCAGCGCCACCGTTATAGATAATCCATGGCACATTTGCAAATGTTTCTACGTTATTGATATTGGTCGGTTTCTGCCAGTAACCTTTTGCTGCAGGGAAAGGCGGTTTCAGCCGCGGCATACCTCTTTCACCTTCCAGTGAAGCGATAAGTGCCGTTTCCTCACCACAGACAAAAGCTCCTGCACCAGCTTTGATCCGTATATCAAAATCGAATCCGCTGCCCAGAATATTCTTCCCCAGGAATCCTTTTTCTCTGGCCTGTCCCATGGCGATTTCAAGACGCTTAATTGCCAGCGGATATTCTGCACGGCAGTAAATGACGCCTTCGTTTGCTCCCATTGCATATCCGCCGATAATCATACCCTCAATCAGAGAATGTGGATCGCCCTCCAGAACAGAACGGTCCATGAAAGCACCCGGGTCCCCTTCGTCCGCATTGCACACCAGATATTTTTCTTTGCCGGGACTGGACTTGGCTGCATTCCATTTGAACCAGGTAGGGAAGCCTGCACCGCCGCGGCCCCGGAGGCCGGATATTTTGATTTCTTCAATTACATCGTCCGGAGACATGGACCGAAGCACCTTCTCAATGGCCTTGTATCCCTCCGCGCTGATATATTCATTGATATCTTCCGGATTGATGACACCGCAGTTTCTTAAAACTACTCTCTGCTGCTTTTCGACAAACTGACGGTCCTCTTCTGAAATAGCCTGATCTTCACATACAACACCCTTTTTCAGGTGGCTTTCAACAATATGTTCCACATCTTCCGGCTTCACTTTCACATATCTGGTCTGACTTCCGTCATCACTGTAAACATCCACAATCGGTTCCAGATAGCAGGTTCCAACGCACCCTGTAATGTCGACTTTTACCTCCAGATTATTTTCACGGATTAACTGTTCAAACCTGCCCGCGGTTTTCTTCGCACCGGTAGCAATGCCGCAGCTTCCCTGTCCTACAACAACTTTCATGCCTCTACCTCCTGTGTCCGTCCTTTAATTTCCGCAAGGATCTGCTTTACGGAATCCTTTGTTAAATTGCCATAAGTTTCATCTTCCTCACTGCTTCGGATCATCATCACAGGAGCCAGAGAACAGCATCCCAGACAGGCTACATTATTCAGAGTGAACAATCCGTCTTCTGTGGTTTCACCGTCTTTAATACCAAGAAACTCATTGATTGCTTCTTCAATTAGTTCGGAACCGTTTACATGACACGCGGTTCCCTGGCAGAGCATAATCAGATATTTACCGACAGGCTGCAGCCGGAACTGTGCATAAAAAGTTGCAACGCCATATATTTTCGCAGGTTTAATACCAGTCACATCGGAAATATAGTTTATTGCATCTACCGGTAAATACCCGTAAATATCCTGCGTTTTCTGAAGTATCGTGATAAGACTTCCCGGCACTCCTGCATATGCATCCAGTACCGGACGGAGTTCTTTGAACTTTTCATCCCTATTCACTGCACAGTTGCAGCTGCACACATTTCCGTTCATCATTTTTCCTCTCCTTAAACTATTTATCTTTCGATTTTCACGCCAGGATTCTGATGCAGTCCTCCGCTGCCGGAAATCCAGACAGTTTCGTGCTTCATCCCAGTAGCTTTGACTTGCACGTTGCCTTATTTGTTAATATTTTATCACTCACACACAAAAAGTCAATACAGACTCTGCATTTTTTGTGGGTATAGCACATTTTCTCATTACTCCCGGTTTTCACACAAAAAAAACCCCCGGACACGGTACTGTGTTCGGGGTTCTTCTTTTTCATATTATTCATTACTTCAGCGGTATAAACATCACCTTTATGGTTCCGCCGCAGATCATTCCGGGATCATCGTCTGTGGTGACATCCAGATCGTATACTTTTATTTCAGGAAGCGTCATAGTTCTTGCCTGCTCAATGGCCAGATATTCCGCTCGTCCTCCGCCGATACTTCCAAGAATCCGATCCGGACTCACCAGCATCATACTTCCTGCACCTCTTGGTGCGGATCCGTGTTTTTCTGTTATGATGCAGAGTACACCCGGCTCTTTAGCTTCCAGCAGCTGCGTGTCTGCAGATGCTGCATGGCTTGTATTCTTTACCTGTATAATCTGAGCCAGAATGCTGATGGCAATTTCTGCCGGTGTTACGGCACCGATAGCCAGTCCGATTGGTGCATATACAGAATCAATCTGCTCTTCTGTAAATCCGTCTTCCGCCAGCAGCTGCCGTGTCTTCGCAACTTTTTTACGGCTTCCGATCATACCCAGATAGCGGTAAGGGGTCTGCAAAATCGTTTTCACACACTGATAGTCCGCCGCATGGTTTGGTGTTACTACTACGTAATAGGCATCCGGTTCCAGATATGTCTGAAGGTTCTCGAAAGAATCACAGATCCGTTCATCCGCAGCCGGAAAACGTTCTGCTGTAACCAGTTCCTCACGGTCATCGATTACTTTTACATAGAAGTCCAGTCCGGCGGCAAACTCAGCCACCTCTTTGGAAACATGACCGCCGCCGCATATAATCAGCTTCGGCTGAGGGCAGAACCATTCCTCACGAAGGAAGGAAATATCCTGCTCCTGCTGCAGAAGCGACGCCACTGTTCTCTGATACAAAGAGCCATCGTGGGTCACATGCAGTCTCACAGGAACGCCCGGATGCTGCTGCCGAAGAGGCTCCAGGTAACCGTCTTCCACAAGTTTCTGAACATGCTCCGGTGTTATCATCGTATCGTCCTGAATACCAAGGCAGTCCTTCACCAGTTCCAGGCGGTGGCAGACATCCTTTGCCGGGTGACCAAGGCCCTGCAGACCGCACACCACGATGATTTCATCAGCGTTGGACGGAATCACCGGCTCTCCTGATGCAGGATACTTCAGCGGAAGTCTTCTGGAACCGTCAGCCTCCACCAGTACCACATCGGCGCAGGCGCAGACCTCTTCATAGACTGCTGCCGGCAGTGCCGTCATTTTCCGTTCCGGATCAGCAGCTGCCCTTGTTCCCGCCATGGCATACCCGGTTTCCTTCAGCTGGCGGAGGATGTTTTCTGCATCCGCATCCAGCAAAGTATCCTCTTCAATAAACATGTGGGTGGTCGTGGTTATCAGAACAGTTTTGCCTTCTTCCCGGTACTTCCGGGCCAGATTTTTAATCAGGGTTGTCTTTCCGCCGGAACCCACAACTGCCGTAATCATAATCCCAGCCGTCCTTTCTCCTGGAGAATGGCTTCCACCACGCCCCCTGCGATGCATCTTGCCTTATCGGAGATGGTGAAACAGTTTTCGTACTCATCCATCCGCGGGTCGATGTCCGCAATTTTAAATCCTTTTGTCACAGGATAACCGTCACGAATCAGTCCGCGGAGAAGGCCGTCTAAAGAAGCCTCAACAGGTACGTTTCCCGCTTCAGTTTCAACCACTGCAATGACCTCACCTTTTACCACCGTATCGGTAATTTTCTTTACATTCCGCAGAATCCCCTCTGCCGGACAGTGAATGACACGTTCTTTGCCGAAACCTGCGATGATGCCCGGAACCCCGGTATTTGGCGCAGCAAAGCCGGACCATAAGACTTTGCCCAGATTGTGGCCTCGCTTGGTTTCGATGACCGCATTGACATCGCGTCCGGCTTCGAAACCCGGACCCAGAGCAACCGTAATGGGCGCCATGGCTTTATGGGTTCCCAGATTCTTTTTTGCAAGAATAGCGTCTACTACGGCCAGCGGCTTCAGTGCATCGATGGACGCACCTGCAGGATCCACCAGCATGGTCAGTTTCCCCTCTGCCAGGAACTGCTCTGCTTCAGCGATAGAATCGGCCATATAACAGGTCATATCCTCCACGGTCTGCTGTCCCTGATACACTGCCTCAGAGAAGGCCACATTTCTGCGGATGGCGGACGGGCTTTCCGTTTCCAGAATCAGTACCGGGAATCCGCATTTTTTCAGTTTATAAATGGTTCCGGTGGCCAGGTCGCCGCCGCCGCGAACAATAATCAGATTTTCCATCCTCTTTGCTCCATTATTCTAAAATAAGATAATTTTCTTCTTTTTCGGTCACATAACCGATGATGGCAGCCTGCGGAATCTGTTCTTTCAGTTCAGCCAGGCAGTCTTCTGCAGCCTCTTTCGGCAGTGCAAAGAGCAGTCCGCCGCTGGTCTGAGGATCATACAGAATGTCCTCCATGGCAAGCTCCACCGATCTTCTTTTTTCTACACC
>JAFYKS010000359.1 GCA_017537495.1 Bacillota bacterium
GTTTATTTCTTCCAGAGTCCGTGAAGGTTGCAGTATTCGTAAGTTTCGATGAGTTCTTCGCCTTCTGCAAGAACGAAAACTGCTTCTGGCTTTTCACCAGCCTGAAGGAACTTCTTCTGTTCGCCCTTGTTAGTCTTGATAGCAATCCAGCCGATGAAGTGTTCAGGAACCATTGGATGTTCTACTTCACCAACTTTAACCTTAACTACGTTGCCTTCTACTTCTACTGCAGGAACGTGCTTTTCAACAGCAGCATCTGTAGTTCCAGGGATGAGTTCTGTCATCTTCTGACCGCAGCATACGATTGGAACGCCACTTTCCTTTACAGCTTCAACGATATTTCCACAGTGTTCACATACATAGTACTTCATAATTTTTCCTCCGTTTTCTTTATTCATAGTCCTTAAAATTTATCGGTAATAATTTTCATTATCACTTTCTTGTTTTATATATACCCTGCTGCGGAGTGCTTAAACATAAAAACTAAAAATTATTTTGAAAAAATTACTATTATGGTTGTGCCCTGGCCCTCTTCACTTTCAATCTCAATAGTACCACCCAGATAGGCTACAGCGTGTTTTACGATGGAAAGGCCCAGACCGGTGCCGCCGATCTTTTTTGAGTGGCTCTTATCCACACGGTAGAAACGCTCAAAGACACGCTCCCTGTCGCCGGCCGGAATGCCTATACCTGTATCCTTTACAGTAAAGATGCAGTTCGTACCGATGTTCTTCACTGACACATCCACGCTGCCTCCAGGCTTGTTGTATTTGATAGCATTCTCCACAATATTATATACTATTTCATCGAGAATATATTCAACTGCTGTAATTTCTGCAGGTTCTCCGCTGAAATTAACTGTAACATTGTTTTCCTCAGCCTTGCGGGAAAGTCTGTCCACAACGCTGTCACATACTTCTGAAATGTCGACTTTTGTCATTTCCTGTGGAACAGTGTTTTCGTCCAGCTGAGAAAGATTGATTATATCGTTGATAAGCGTTATAAGTCTTGACGACTCTTCTTTGATTGTTTTAGCAAAACCCTGCACATCTTCTGCCTTTACCATACCGCTTGCCATCATATCGGACACGCCGTAGATGGAAGTCAGAGGCGTCTTCAGTTCGTGGGACACGTTGGAAGTGAATTCGCGGCGGAGGCGCTCACTTTTTTCTTTTTCGGTTACATCGAGGATGATGAGTACTGCACCGGAAACGCTGCCCTTTTCCTGTACGGGGTTGGATATGATTTCACATGTGGAGTCGCCCGTTTCCAGAATGACCTGGCTTCCTTTCCCATAAAGAGCATCTTCTACAGCCTTGCTGAATGCGTCGCTGCTGTTCAGAGCCAGCACAGGTCCATCATATCCGCCTGATGCGCTTTCTTCGATTCCCAGCATTTCAAGTGCACTGCGGTTATGCGTAAGAACTTCCATGTCCTTATCGATTATAATCAGCCCTTCGCTCATGTTTTCAGTTATAATGCTGAATTCTTCTCTGTTTTTGCGGAGCTTTTCCATCTGCTTTTTTATGCGTATGTTCTGGTGATGAATACGGTTAAGCAGCGGTTTAAGTTCTTCGTAGTTTTCATTTACATCCGGATTGTCAAGGTCTATGTCGTTGATCGGTTTGATGATGGCCTTTGCGATTCTGTACGAGATAATCAGACTGATAATGATAAGTATGACCACCGTAACAATTACCATGCCGAAAGTATCAAGAAGCAGGCCCAGCTGTGAGTAGTGGTCCACTGAAGTACGCACTATGCTTCCTTCCGCAGTTCTGCAGGCATAATATCTTGTGTCTGTAGCAAGCGTATCAGAGGTTCTTGTCGCGAACCCCTCTCCGTCTGCCATGGCTTCACGCACTTCTTCCCTTTCCATGTGGTTTTCCATGGAGCCGTGGTCTGCCATTGTATCGTAAATAACTTCGCCATCCGGTGAAATCAGTGTAACACGGCTGTCCATTTCAGTTCTTACACCGAGAGTTTCAAGATAGCCAAGACCGCCGAATTCTAGCGCTTCATCGATCAGGATGGCTTCATTTTTTAACTGCTCATCTA
>JAFYKS010000032.1 GCA_017537495.1 Bacillota bacterium
ATCTGATCATAAAGTTTCCTGTTCTCGGCAGGATAGCAGATATCCACACCGCATCCCAGAACAGCGATGGTTTTGCCGCCATGCTTCAAAGCACCCAGATGCCCGAAACTGTCGATTCCTTTGGCCATACCGCTGACCACACAGGCTCCGGCCATCCCCAGTGACTTTCCCACCGCCATGGCGGTCTGCTTTCCGTATTCACTGCATTTCCTGGAACCAATTACTGCAGCCATGGGCATATCCAGAAGACCCACGTCACCAATGCAGTACAGTCTTTCCGGAGGGTCTGATATCATACGCAGCTGCTGAGGGTACCGGCTGTCGCTTTTTTCTATCATTATGATGCTCCGCCGGCAAGTATTACAATTCCCGCTTCCTGGCATTTTACTCACCTCCATCCTGATTTTCTCCCATTATATATCGGAAGGCAGATGCAAGATGATACATGCTCACATCACGGCATTGAGAAATATCAGCTATGGTTCTGGCGATGCGCATCAGTTTCACAACCCGGCGGGTGCTCAGATGATACCGCTGTATCATGGACTCCACGAAGGACTCTTCGTCCTTTCCCAGAGGGCAGAACTCCTTCAGATGACGCTCTTCCATCTGGCTGTTGAGGAAAATGGCGCTGCCTTTAAAACGTTCCTCCTGCATCTGCCGGCCTACCAGAACCTTTTCTTTCAGCTTCTTGCTGCTTCCCCCGTCATCTTCCTTCAACGTTTTAAAATCCACAGGATAGACATTAACAAACATATCAATCCGGTCTGCTACCGGCCCTGACAGCCTGCCCCTGTACTGATCCAGCTGAGACCGGCTGCAGGTACAGACATGATCCGCATCCCCGTAATAGCCGCAGCGGCATGGATTTGAGGCTGCAGCCAGCAGGAATCTGGCCGGATAACGATAAAGCAGTCCGCCCCGAATCATTCGAACTTCCTCTTCTTCCATGGGTTTTCTCAGTGCATCAATCTGCTTCCTCTCCATCTCCAGAAATTCATCGATGAAGAGGACCCCATTGTGAGCCAGAGATACTTCCCCGGGATAAGGTGTATTGCCGCCTCCCATAAGCCCAGCCTTACTGGTTCTGTAATCTGCCATGCGAAAAGGCCTGTTCATTACCAAAGACTCCTTTTCTCCCAAAAGTCCTGCTACAGAATAAATCATGGTGGTTTCCAGCTGCTCTGCTGCTGTCATTTCCGGCAGAATCGTAGGAATTCTCCGCGCAAGCATGGTCTTTCCGCTGCCCGGTGGCCCCATGAGCAAAATACTGTGATTTCCGCAGACTGCCGCTGCCAGCGCTTCTTTCACCTCCCAGTGGCCTTTGACCTGAGAAAAATCCAGATCGTCCGGCACCGGAGATTTTGATGGGTCGGTATAATGCACTGCCGTCTGAGGCAAAGATTCCAGCCCGCAGATATAGTCAGCAGCCTCCCTCAGATGTTCCACCGGAATGAGACGAAGACCGCAGGCACGAGCCGCAAGAAGCCCCTCTTCATAATTTCCTTTGGGGAGAAACACATGGCTTACCGCCGGATCTTCCGCCAGTGCACGGACCATGGGCAGAACACCTTTTACCGGAGAAATGCTGCCGTCCAGGCACAGTTCCCCCAGGAAACCACTGGAGGAAACCATCTCCCTGGCATGTCTGCCTTTGACAGCTCCTGAAGAAAGCAGGATTCCAACTGCAATAGCCAGATCGTAATGACTGCCTTTTTTGTGCAGGTAGGCCGGAACCAGATTGACCACAATCCGGCTCACCGGAAAATCAAACCCGCTGTTGCGAACTGCACTCTTCACACGCTGCCCCGCTTCCTTTATGGAGGTATCCCCAAGGCCTACCACATAAAAACCGGGAAGTCCTCTGGTAATATCCACTTCCACCGCTACCATTTTTCCTTCAATCCCGCTTACCGATGCGGTCTGCACTTTCGAAAGCATGACTACACCCCCTGAAAATCCAGCCCGTCATGCTGGCGGAGCAGCACTTCCACTACCTGAAACTCCACTCCCGCAAATGGCTTTCGGTATTCGTTCAGATACTGAAGAGCGGTTTGACGGATTTTCTGCTGCTTGCTCCATGTAACAGCCTCTGCCGCCGTTCCGTAGTTTTCCCCGCTCCTTGTTTTCACCTCCACGAAGGTAAGAATATCCCTCCGCAGCGCAATGATGTCGATTTCCCCAAACCGGCACCGGTAATTTCTTTCGAGGATTTCATAACCTCTTTCCTCCAGCATGAGTACAGACAGTTCTTCCCCCAGCCTTCCGGCTTCTTTTTTACATCTGTCCCTCACTTCGTTTTTTTCTTTCATCTGGTTCTCCTTTCATCATCGGCGAAAAGATAACCCACTTCATTACTGAATTTACATTATATTACATCCCTTGTCAATAAAAATGCCAGACTTTTCCATTAAGTCCGGCAAATTTACATTGTATATACCTCTTATTATCTGCTCCCGCGGCGCAGCAGTCTGCGTGCCGTACGGCGTGCTTTGCTGAGAATACGGTTCTTTACACTCAGAGTATTTACCTGCCATCCGGGACGCTTCATGTCCAGAACAAACCGTTCCACAGCATCAGCAACCCCCTCCTCTTCATTGGAAGGCGCCACATAATCAGCCAGTTCTTTTACTTCAGGGGCACCATTTCCCATGGCCACACTGAATCCTGCTTCTGCCAGCATTGCCATATCATTATGGCTGTCGCCGCAGGCCATGATTTCCCCCAGTCCAACATCAATCAGCTCACACAAAGCAGCAAGGCCGCTGGCTTTGCTTGTGGTGGCACCGCCGATTTCAATGTTATTGGCCATGGAAGAAGTCAGAGTGATTTTCGGAATCTGCTGCAGTTCTTTGCGCATACGTGCCTTTTCATTCTGGTCACCGAACTGGATATTGATGTTTTCAATATGTTCACAGTGCTGCTCCATGAAACCGAGAATATTATCCACCGGAGTTCTTGTACGCATGGTATAGGAACGGCTCATATATCCGCTGGCAGGTCCGTATAACTTCAGTTCTTCGTACACATCCGCCCCGATGTAGGCCTGCCCGCCGGTAAATACTTCCACCGGGAACTGAGGATTTGCCCGAAGCAGAGCTTCAACAGCAGCGATTTCTTCCTTACCGATGCAGTTTTCATACACGGTATCATAACGCCTCAGGTTCGTAATCACCGCACCGTTTGACGTAATCACATACTCCAGGCCTTTAATCTGAAAAATGTCCTCGGGCAGTGCCGAAAAGACGCGCCCTGTAGCAATCACCACATGGACACCCTTTTCGATTGCCGCTTCCAGTGCACGGCGGGTCCGGGACGTAATATGGCCTCTGGTCAGAGTGGTCCCGTCCAGATCCAGTGCAATCATGCGGATATCGCTCATTATCTTACCTCCAGACATGCCAGAAACTCCTGATTGTATACCCGGATCTGCTTCATGGTAGCATGGGTATCGTGGCCCGGATATACGGTATATTCGTTGGACCAGAGATTAATCACATCGCGGCAGCTGCGGATCATTTCGGCAGGAGACCCGTCCTCCAGGTCAGTTCTGCCCAGATCCGTATCAAAAATGGTATCGCCGCTGAACACAACCTTGCTCTTTTCTGACAGGAAACACACAGAACCGCCAGTATGCCCCGGCGTGTGTATTACCCTCAAAATCTCCCCATCCAGGTTCAGTTCATCTCCATCACGAAGCTGCCGGTCGATTCTTCCTTTATAGTAATATGCGTCCGTTTCGTGAATCATAACGGGGCATTCCAGCATATCGGAAACTCTTGCTGCAGCGCCCACGTGATCATGATGATGATGGGTCAGCAGAATACCTTCCGGCTTCAGTCCTTCTTTCTTCACAAAATCTGCGATTCTCTGGGGTTCATAGCCCGGATCGATGATAAAACAGCTTTCGCCATTGGTTGTTCTTATGATATAGCAGTTGCTTTCCAGGGTACCGCCTACAAATCTCTTTATTTTCAAAACAGTCTTCCTCCTGTTATTTCCTATATTACGTCTCTATTGTACATTATCTGCAGATGACTTGCAAATTAATTTATTTATGATAAAATAAAGTGTTAAGATATGTCTATTTCCCTATGAATTCAGGAGGTAAACACATGAAAATTGCAATTGTCGGCGCCGGCAAACTGGGTATTAAAGTAGCGAATGCTCTTTCAGGCGGCGATCACGCCATTACAATTATAGATACCAACGAAAATACACTGAATAAAATTTCTCAGCAGCTTGACGTGCTGACCATCCATGGCAATGCCAAACAGATCAGTGTACTGAAAGAAGCCGGAATCAGCCACTTTGATTTTATGCTGTCCTCCACCGGCAGCGATGAGGAAAACATTGTTATTGCAAGTTTTGCCAAGAAGCTGGGATGCAGCAAGGTTATTGCCAGAGTCCGCGACCCGGAACATATGAATCAGTTCGACTTCATCAAGGAGTCTATGAACATCGACCATATTGTAAATCCGGATATGGCCATTACCAATGAAATCTACAAATATCTGGTAGAAAAATATACCCTGAGCAATGGAATTTTCTCCACCGGCAAGGTTTCCCTGATTCAGTTCAAAGTAAACCGCTATAAGCAGCTTATCGGTCTTTCCATGATCGGTGTCAAGGAACTGCTGCCGAACATGCTGGTTGTAGCCATCTCCAGAAATGGTAAGATTATCATCCCTCACGGTCATACCGTGATTGAACCTACAGACTATCTCTATCTGATTGGTGAAAAGAGTGAAATTCATGAACTCCATAAGAAAGTTCATGAAAAAGGCAAATATACCAACCTGCAGAAGGTAATGATTGTGGGCGGCGGTAAGACAGGCTTCTATCTGGCAGACAAGCTTTCCGAATTCGGAATCGCTGTTAAAGTCATCGAAGTTAATAAAGAACGCTGCTATTACCTTTCTACCCATCTGGACAATGTTATGGTGCTCCACGGAGATGCCATGGACACTGCCCTGCTGGAAGAAGAAAATATCGATGAAATGGACGCCTTCGTTTCCTGTACCGGTTTTGATGAAGAAAACCTGATGCTGGCACTGATGGCCAAGCAGCGTGGCGTAGAAGACGTAATCTCCAAATTCAGCCGGGAAGGTTACCGTGAACTGATTGAAAAAATCGGTATCGACATGGCCTTAAATCCGCTGAATATTGTAGCCAGCACCATTCTGCGATATATTCAGGGCGAAAAGAAAATCATTTCTTCCCTGCTGATTCAGGGTCAGGCGGAAATCATGGAAATCATCGCCACCAATGATATGAAGCTTTCCAACATCACCCTGAAAGAACTGCAGCTTCCTGATGGTGTACTGATTGCAGGTATTCACCGCGGTCAGGATGTTATTATTCCAAACGGGGATACCAGAATTCTGGAAGATGACAAAGTTATCATCTTCTGCCTGCTTTCTGATATCGCTGAACTGGAAAAACTTCTGCGTAAAAAACGCTTTTTCAAATAAACTTACTTATCAGTTAAACAGAAAGGGTTCCTTATGAGCAATCGTCTGAGAGACACGATTCTGATTCAGGGATATATTCTACTGGTCATGGCAGCAGCCATGTTCATTCCCTGCTGTATCGGTTTCACCAACGGCGAAGATGATGCGGCTTCTGCATTTGCACTGACTATGCTGTTCTGCTTCATTACCGGCTGCTGTATTGTAAAATACTGGAAGCCATCTCCTGCCCGGGTTAAGGCAAGAGACGGTTTTCTTGTTGTGTTCGTAAGCTGGATGCTGGCGTCTCTCATTGGTGCAGTTCCCTTCTTTGCATCCGGAGCAATTCCGAATTTTATTGATGCTTTTTTTGAATCCTGTTCCGGTTTCAGCACCACAGGTTCCTCGATTCTGACCGACATCGAAGTGCTGCCTCGTTCCATTCTGTTCTGGCGGTCTTTTACCCACTGGCTAGGCGGCATGGGGCTTCTGGTTTTCGTAACTGCTCTTCTGCCCTACCTGGGAATCAGTGGACAGAATGTAGCCAATGCAGAAACACCTGGTCCTACCGAAAGTAAGCTGACCGCACATTTTGCGGATACCGCCCGTGATTTATATCTGATTTATCTGGGTATGACCATCCTGGAAACGGTTCTGCTTTCCATCAGCGGACTTTCCTGGTACGATGCACTGATTCATACCTTCGGTTCTGTGGGAACCGGCGGTTTTTCCAATTATAATGCCAGCGTCGGACATTTTGACAATCCTCTGGCAGAATGGATTATCATCATTTTCATGTTCCTTTCTGCAGTGAATTTCAACCTGTATTACTTAACCGGCCGAAACGGTCTGCATGTACTTGCAAAAGATAATGAGTTTCAGTTCTACACAGGCATCATCGCAGCAGTCAGTGGTCTGATATTTATCTGCCGCAGTTTTACCGACGGATTTGCCGGATTCTCCAGCCTGGGTGAAATCTTCCGTGATACGGTATTCCAGGTGGTTTCCATCATTACCACCACAGGTTTTATGACTGATGACTATGATCTGTGGCCGACCTTCGCAAAAATGCTGATTCTTACCCTCTTCTGTGTGGGCGGCTGTGCATCCTCTACCGGAGGCGGGCTCAAATGTGTCCGTATTCTGGTTGCTATCAAGCTGGTCAGCCGCGGTATCTCGCTGAAACTTCATCCGCGCCGTATTGCCAGTGTAACCGTAAACCGCCGTGAACTGAGTAACGATGTGGTTATCAATATTACAAACTTTATCTTTACCTATATGCTTGTTCTGGGTACAGGTTTCCTGCTGATATCTCTGGATGGATTTGATTTTATATCCAGTCTGTCTGCAGCTGCCTCCTGCCTTGGGAATATCGGTCCTGGCTTCGGCCAGTTCGGACCGGCTATGAACTATGCAGCTATGTCCGGTTTCAGCAAACTTATCTGCGCCGGTCTCATGCTGATTGGCCGTCTGGAGCTGTTTACCGTACTGGTGCTCTTCTCACGGCATTTCTGGAATCCAAACAAATGCTACTGATTGCCGCTGACCTAAGGAGTCATCTATGAATCTGAATTATTCTGTCATGGTGAAAGTAGCCGGCCTCCTGACCCTCATCGAAGGGATTGCCATGGTGCCCTGCATCCTGGCTGCACTGATTTTCGAAGAGTGGAAAGCAGGTTCCGCACTGTTTCCGGTGTGTGTTATCTGCGTATGCGTTGGCTGGGTTATCCTGACACAGTTAAAATTTAATAAAATCAATCTGCACCTTCACGAGGGTTTCCTGATTGCCTGTCTCTGCTGGGTTTACTGTTCCATTATCGGAATGTTTCCCTTCTACTTCTGCGGCAGTGATTTCACTCTGATTGGATGTTTCTTTGAAGCAGTTGCCGGTTTCACTACCACCGGCTGTACTGTACTGGATATCAATCTGATGCCCCACTGTCTGCAGCTCTGGCGTGCTATCTGTCACTGGCTTGGCGGCATGGGAATCCTGATTCTGGTACTTTCCCTGTTCCCTATGCTGGGCCTTTCCAGCCAGTCCATCATGTCTGCAGAATCGCCTGGTCCTGCGTTTGAGCGGCTTGGGATGAAAATTAATGAATCAGCGAAGTATCTTTACCTGATTTACCTTGGGTTTACCGTAATGGAGTTTCTGTTTCTTGCGGTCGGTCCAATGGATATTTTCACATCCCTGACAGCAACCCTGAGCAGCATCAGTACTGCCGGCCTGATTATCACAGATGAAAATGCCTGGATGTTCGAAGATACCTGGTCCCGCTTCGTTATTATGACATTTACAGTGCTCTCCACCATGAGTTACCTGACTTACTACATGATTCTCCGTGGCCGTTGGAGAGAAGCCCTGAGGAACTCCGAATCCCGTGCATTTCTGGCAATCATCGCCTGTTCCAGCGTCCTTATCGCCCTGGTTCTGCGGCTCAGCGGAACCTACAGCAGTATCTGGCAGGCGCTGAAAGATGCCCTCTGCCAGGTAGTATCCATGATTTCCACTTCCGGATATTATGTCTGCGATTACATGAACTGGCCTGTCTTTACACAGATTGTGCTTTTCCTGATGCTTCTGGTAGGCGGCTGTTCAGCCTCCACCTCTGGATCTTTAAAAGTAGTTCGTGTACTGATTCTGCTGAAGCTGGTAAAACGAGGTATTTTCCGCCGTATCCATCCTCACGCAGTCAAGCCGGTCCGACTGGAAGGACGCCCTGTATCATCACAGATGGCCTCCTCCGTTACCATGCACATCCTGCTTTTCTTCGGAGTCATTATCATCGGCAGTGTTCTCCTGTCTCTGAATAATCTGGATATGGAAACAACCATTACGGCTGTTGTAGGCATCCTGGCCAATACAGGTCTGGCGCTTGGAGAAGTTGGTACCTCCGGTTATTTCGGTATGTTCAACGGATTCTCCCAGCTTGTTCTGGCAGTACTCATGATTGCCGGCCGACTGGAAATGTACGCAATTATCCTTCTCTTTACCCGCAGCTTCTGGCAGCCGGATAAAGTAAAAGGAATATAAAACCGTATAATCTTTTAAGCCTCCGTTAAAACTAAAAGAAAACGGAGGTTTTTTTATGGTAGTAAAAGATCTGATGAGCACGGGAATCCGAACCGTGCGTCCGGAAGACCCGGGAGAAACGGCTGCAGAAATCATGCGTGCAGAAGATGTGGGAATCGTACCCGTCTGCGATGCACAGAACCACCTCCTGGGGATTTTGACGGACCGAGACCTGATTGTCCGCCGGGGACTTTCCCGCCCCGTTTCCGAAACCATGACCTGTGAGGTGCGGACGGTTTCCTCCCGTATGGACATTCACGATGCTGCCCTTCTCTTCTCAAAATACGGAATCCGACGCCTTCCCGTGGTGGATGGCGACAAGCTGGTAGGCATGCTTTCCCTGAAAGACCTGGCCAGAAAGAAAATATTTACCGCTGAAATCGGACATATCGTCTACCATGTCAGCAATTACGAGCAGAAGGTTCACTGACCTTCTGTTTTTTTATTGAGACAATCTTTTATCCGGATAAAGTGTTGACAGCAAACCGTATTACTCATATAATACAGTTAAAAGTAGAGAAAGGCAGGTGACGGCATCATGATATCCTTCGAAAAGTTCATAATGGAAGACGGCATGCCGATTTACCTGCAGATTCTGCAGTATATAAAGCGTGGCATCATCGCCGGAACCATCGCAGACGGTGACGAACTGCCGTCACGCCGCATGCTTTCTGCTTTGCTGGGAGTGAACCCTAATACAGTGCAGAAAGCCTACCGTATGCTGGAGGACGAAGGGCTGATTGCCTCCCACTCCGGCGCTAAAAGTTACATGGTACTGAACGATGAAACCATCGCCAGAGTCCGTGGGCAGCTGCTGGAGGGCGACGCCGTAAACATCGTAACCGCAATGAAACAGATGGGACTCTCCAAAGCAGAAGCCATCGCTCTGCTGGAAAACTATTGGGATAAGGAGGTGAATCCATGACATTCTTAACAAAAAACGCACCGCCCGGTGCAGATATACAGAACCAGGTAAACTGGTATTTTGGAGGACTGATTTTTATCGGAGTATGGAGTCTGGGTTTCCTTTTCCGATTTTCCACCGCCTACCATAACCTCTACTACACATCGGAAAGCATCCGTTATCTGCGAAGTCAGGCCATGATGCCGGAATTTACAGACCTTCTGGGAGGAAGCCTGAGAGCAGTATTCGTCATCGTACTAGTGCTGCTTGTCTGCATCGTCATGAACTACGCATCCTTCCATCAGGGAAGCAAGAGCATCTACCTGATGAAACGACTGCCGGACCGCTGGGAACTGCACCGCCGCTGCATCCTGCTTCCTGCACTGGGAATGGCAGGAAGCCTGATTATGGGATTCACTTTACTGATGATATATTTCGCAATTTACATGCTGGTAATACCGGACCGGTGTCTGCCTCCGGATCAATGGCAGAAGTTATGGAGTGTGTTATTATGATCGAACTGAAGAATGTAAGCAAAACCTACCGCGGCAAACGCGCACTGAAAAACGTAAATCTCACCCTGCCCCGCGGGGAAATTGTCGGTCTCTTTGGTGAGAACGGTGCCGGCAAGACCACCCTGATGAAATGCATCCTGAACCTTCATCCGTACAATGGAGAAATCACTCTGGACGGGGAGCCAATCAGCAGAAAAAATATCGTGAAGCTGTCCTTCGGTACCAGCGAGCATTCCTTCTTCCCAAATCTGACGCCCCGGAGCCACAAAGAGTTCTATAAAGAACACTTTGATACCTTCTCTGAAAAACGGTTCGACGGCCTCATGGAATTCTTCAATCTTCCTGCTTACCGGGCAGTAAAGAACTTCTCCACCGGGCAGAAAAACCAGTTCGAAGTGATTCTGGCCCTGTCCCAGGGAGCTGATTATATTCTCCTGGACGAACCTTTTGCAGGAAACGATGTATTTAACCGGGAAGACTTTTATAAGGTTCTGCTGGGCATTCTGGAGCCTCATGAGACGGTTCTCCTGTCCACACACCTGATTGAAGAGGTTTCCGACTTCATCGGCCGTGCCGTCCTGATCCGTCAGGGTGAAATCGTAGGCGATGTGTACATGAGTGACCTGGAAGATCAGGGTATGGACCTGATGACCTATATCAAGAGTGCTTACCATTATAAAGCTGACCGCATCATCCAGGCCCTCACCAATATGACCGACGAAGAATAACAGGAGGTGAACTCCATGAAAAGATACCTTTCCGTATTCGCACTGATTGCGCAGAATTCCATATACAGGATCCTGGGTGTTCTGGCTCTGCTGACTGCTGCTGATGTGGCACTGGCATGGTACTGGCTTGCCGTGAGGCACCACAGTATCGAAAATCTCTTCCGCAGCGGAAACGGAGGATTCGGCATCGTTCTGGCGGTTTTCTTCGTACTGATGGCAGCAGTACAGATCCGCCGCGGCGATATTTACAGCGGCCCGCAGGGCTACACCATAAAAAGACTGGCCATGTCCGAAAAGGCTGTAATCCTGCTTCAGATACTGTACAATA